>JALSIO010000044.1 GCA_026989995.1 Myxococcales bacterium | reverse complement strand
CGCACCGCCGGCGGCCGAGGATCCGGGCTTCGGGCCGTCCCGGAGCCCCCGTCGGGCGGGCGGGCCGCAGGCCATTCCCCTCCCCGACCCGACCGAGCTCGAAGGCTTCGCGGGGAAGATCGTTCTACGCCCCCTCCGGAACCCGGAGCCCGCCCCAGTGGCCGCCGCGGGCTCCGCGCTCGGGCTCGGTGACCTCGCGCCCGGGCGGAGTGAGGAGCGCGCCGCCCGGGCGCGCGCCCGGGCTGAACGCGCTCAGGGACCGGAACGCGATCTGCTGCTGCGCCTCGCGCGCCACCACGAGACGGGAAAGGGCGCCCCCGAGGTCGAACAGCTCGCGGCCGGCGTGCTCGTGGTCCGGTTCCCGGCGACCGGCGACGGCGCCGAGGCGGAGGAGGTCTTCACCGTCGACCCGGCCGCGCCGGCCGGCTTGCGGGTCTACCGCCTCGACGGCCCCGCCGGCCGGCGGAGCGGAACCACGGACCCGGCCGTGCCCCACGGGCCGCCTGCACAGGGCGTGGAGCCACCGGGAACGGGCTCGCGCCGGGTAGCTCCTGACCCGTAGTCAGGCGGAATTCCGATAGAATCTTCGCCTCCGCGCCCGGGCGGGCCCCCGGCCGGCCCACGGAGGTCCCCCATGATCGACTACTTCTCCGCCGGATCGCGCCTCTACCTCACCGACTTCGTGGACTGGGAGACCTACTTCCGGCTGCGAAAGGGGCCCGACGCAGACGTCGAGGCCGAGAAGGCCGCGCTCGTCGAGGTGCTCGAGAGCGCCGCGGGGATCTGCCGGGAGATCGAGGCGGAGGCCCGCCCCAACTGGCACGAGGAGGCCAGGCTCGTCGACGGGAAGGTGGTCTACCCCGACCACATCCGGCGCGGCTACGAGAAGCTCCGGGACGCCGGCCTCATCTGCCTCGGCGTACGCGAGGAGTACGGGGGTTTCGACCTGCCGGGCCTCGTCAACAACATGCTGCTCCAGATGGTCGCCCGGGCCGATGCCGGCCTCATGACCCTGGTGGGGCTCCAGGCGGGCGTGGCGGAGGACATCCAGCTCTACGCCTCGGAAGAGCTCAAGCAGCAGTGGCTCCCCCGCTTCGTCTCCGGCGAGTTGATGGGGGCGATGGACCTGACCGAGCCCCAGGCCGGATCCGACCTCGGCGCCATCGTGACCCGCGCCACCGAGGAGAACGGCGAAGTCTTCCTCGACGGCAACAAGATCTTCATCACCAACGGTGGCTGCGAGGTCCACCTCGTCCTCGCCCGGGACGCGGACACCTTCGAGCAGTCCCGCGGGACCACGCGCGGCCTCTCGCTCTTCCTCTGCCCCCGCCACCTTCCGGACGGCCGGCCCAACGGCGTGAAGGTGCTGCGTCTCGAGGAGAAGCTCGGCATCCACGGCTCGCCCACCGCGGCCATCGAGTTCGACCACGCCCGCGCCTGGCGGATCGGGCCCAAGGGAGAGGGCTTCCGCTGCATGCTGACCCTCATGAACAACGCCCGGCTCGGTGTGGCGGCCCAGGGCGTGGGCATCTCCGAGGCCGCCCTCAGCGCGGCCATCGACTACGCGAAGCAGCGCAAGCAATTCGGCATGCCCATCTACGAGCAGCCTCTCATGAAGAACATCCTCGCCCGGGCGGCGCTCTCCCTCGAGGGCTCCCGGGCGGTGCTCTACCGGGCCTGCCGGCTCCTCGACCTGAACCGCGCCATCGAGCGGGCGCTGGAGCGCGGCGATCTCGGCGAGGCCGAACAGGCGGAGCTGCAGCGCACCTTCGAGCAGAACCAGACCCGGGTGCGCCTGCTCACCCCCCTTGCCAAGTACCTCGCCACCGAGAGCGCCATCGAGATCACCTGCGAGGCCATTCAGGCGCACGGCGGCCTCGGGTTCATGGCCGAGTCCGAGGTGGGCAAGCTCCACCTCGACGCGATCATCACCACGATCTACGAGGGCACCTCGGAGATCCAGGTTTCCTTCGCGCTCAAGGAGATCGGCAAGGGCGCGCTGATCGTCGCCTTCGACGCACTGGCCAAGGAGCTCGAGTCGATCACCGAGCCACCGCTGGTGGAGTACGCCGACAAGGTGCGCCACGGCATCGAGCTCATCCAGAGTGCCTTCGAGCCGCTCATGCAGGACATGGCCTATGCCCTGATGTCGGCACAGTCGCTCGCCGAGGTGGTCACGACCGTGATCGCGGGGGCCGAGCTCCTGCGCCAGGCGCAGGTCTCGCCGGAGCGCTTCGACCTCGCGGCCTCCTGGATCAATCGGCGCATGGTCGACGTCCGGGCGCGGATCAACCGGATCAAGGAGGGCACCGTGGCCCGCCTCGACCGCTGCGAGCGGGTGCTCTCGCTGATGCGCTGAGGGCCCCGGTCGGGGAGGTGCGCCACCCTAGGCCTGGACGCCGGAGGAGGGGGCGACGCTGCGGAGCTCCCGGTCGACGCCCTTCTCGCCCTCCGAGCGGGCGATGATGGCCGCCCCGCAGGAGTCGCTGAAGACGTTCACGCTGGTGCGGAACATGTCGAGCGGCCGGTCGATGGCGAGCATGGCGCCCACGATGGCGTCGACCTCCGGACCCCGCAGGTTCACGGACTCGAGCACCAGGAAGATGATCACGAGTCCCGCCGAGGGCACCGCCGCGGCGCCGATGGAGGCGAGCAGCGCCGTCAGCACCACCACGAGCTGCTGGCTCGCGGAGAGGTCCACGCCGAGCACCTGGGCGATGAAGAGCACGCCGGCACACTCGTAGAGCGCCGTGCCGTCCATGTTGATGGTCGCCCCCATGGGCAGCACGAAGGACGAGACCCGGTTGGAGACGCCCACCCGCTCCTCGACGGCCCGGAGGGTGACCGGGAGGGTCGCCGCCGAGGAGGCGGTGGAAAATGCCATCGCGAGGGGCTCGACCATGTTGCGGAAGTGGATCCGCGGATCGATCCGGCCGAGGAGCAGGAGCAGCAGGGGAAGGACCAGGAAGAGGTGCACCGAGAGCCCGAGGGCGATGGTGAGCATGTAGAGACCGAGCGCGCGGAAGGACTCGAAACCGGAGGTTCCGACCACCCGGGCGATGAGCGCGAACACTCCGATGGGAGCGAGGCGGATGATCCCGGAGGTGAGCGCCATCATCGCCTGGAAGGCGCTCTCGAAGAAGGCCTGGAGCGTCTCGCGGGGCCGCTCGGGGAGCCCCGCCACCGCCGCCCCGAAGAGGATGCAGAAGAGGATGACCGCGAGCATGTCCGGCTTCGCCGCCGCGTCGACGACGTTGACCGGGACCATGCCGAGCAGCAGCTCCGAGAGGGAGGAGGGCGTCTGGATCTCCGGCACCGGCCCGCCCCCTGCGCCGGCGATCTCGGCACCGACCCCGGGTCGGATCGCGTTCACGGCGGCGAGCCCGACGAGGATGGCGAGCGCGCTCGAGAGCACGTAGTAGCCGAGGGTCTTCCCGAAAAGCCGCCCCAGGCTTCTTCCACCCCCCACGGCGGCCACACCCGAGACGATGGACGTGACCACGAGCGGCACGATCACCATCTTGAGAAGCCGCACGAAGAGGATGCCCAGCCACTCGACCCGCTCGGCGAAGGCGGGTCCGCCGACGGCCCCGGCGCCCACGCCGAGGGCCATCCCGACCAGGATCTGCCAGTGGAGCTCACGGTACCAGGGAGCCGGCCGCGGCGTCGTCATCCCCCCCTCCTGCGCGGTACGCCCGCCTCGCGGGACGGGCGCAGATGCCGTGCGAGCTGCCGGGCGAACTCCGCGGGATCCGTGGTGGGCGCATCGCAGACCCGCGCGCGGCACAGGTAGGCCGTGGCCTGGCCGCCGCGGGGCGGGCGGCGCGCCACCAGGGGCGAAAGCGCGGCGAGCCTCCGTCCGGTGCCGGGGACGACGGCGCGGATCACCACGCGGTAGGGGAGCAGCCGGCGCCGCAGGGGCCGGATCAGGGCGCGCGCTTCATCCGCACCGGCCTTGCCGGGGGGCGACACCAGCACGATTTCGAGCGGTGTGGCGACGGCGAGGAGGGCGGCAGGAAGCGGGCGCACGCCGGGAGCATACCGCGCGTCAGGCCTGCCACCGCGCGCGTCCGCGGGCCACCCCCTCCCCGGGTGCGGCTGGCCCCGTGCCGGCGTCGCGGGTACCCTGCGCAACCCGGGCCGCGGAGTCGCCATGCGCTTCACCTTCGCAGAATCGATGTGCGATCCGAGCCACTACGTGCCGCTGGTCAAGGCGGCGGAGGAGGCCGGGTACACCTCCTTCACCGTGCCGGACAGCATCTGCTATCCGCAGCACTCCGACACCCGCTATCCCTACACCCCCGATGGCAGCCGCGAGTTCCTTCGGGGCAGGCCCTTCATCGAGCCCTTCTCGCTCGTTCCCTACCTCGCGGCCCACACCGAGCGGCTTCGCTACGTGACCTTCGTGCTCAAGCTTCCCATCCGGAACCCGGTGCTGGTGGCCAAATCGGCCTCGTCGGTGGCCGTGCTGACGGGCAACCGTTTCGGGCTCGGCGTGGGCCTCTCCCCGTGGCCCGAGGACTTCGTCGTCACGGGCCAGGACTGGCGCACGCGAGGCCCCCGCACCGACGAGATGATCGAGATCATCCGCGGCCTCTGCGCCGGGGGCTTCTTCTCCTATCGCGGCAGGCATTACGAGATTCCGCCGATCGAGATCTCTCCGGTTCCCGACCGCCCGATCCCGATCCTCGTCGGAGGCCATTCGGAGCCCGCACTGCGGCGGGCCGCTCGCCTGGGCGACGGATGGATGCACGCCGGCGGGGATCCCGCGGAACTCTCCCGCTGCCTGCATCGCCTGAAGCAGCTCCGCGAGGAGTACGGACGCGCCTCGGATCCCTTCGAGATCCACGTGATCTCCCTCGACGGGTTCACGGTGGACGGGGTCCGTCGGCTCGAGGAGCAGGGCGTGACCGACGTGATCGTCGGGTTCCGCAACGCCTACGAGCCCGACACGATGACGGTGGAACAGAAGGTCGATGCCCTGCGCCGCTTCGCGGACGCGGTGATCGCCAAGGTCTAGGCCGCGAAGGGGGCGCGCACCGGGGCCCGGCGCTCCCTCCGCCCCGGCGGCCGCCTCCGGCCGGCGCAGAGGGCGTCAGGCGAGCGCGCGCGCCATCAGCACCGGCCCGGACTCCCCCTCCTCCCGCCGGGCCCCGAGGACGCCGAGGGCCCGCCGGCGCAGGCCCGAGGGGAGCTGCTCGGGGTCCACCACCTCGAAGCCGAAGTCGCGAAAAAGGGATTCCAGGCCGCTCGCGACGGCGTAGAGCCGGCGGAGGGAGAGCTCGGAAGCGCGGGCGAGCAGCCCGTGCATGAGCTGCTCGCGGATTTCGTCCGCGCTCTCCTGCCCGGCCTCCACGGCGATTCCCGCCACCAGCCCCGCAAGGCCGTCGACCTCGAGCGCGACGGCGCCGACCAGGCGGCCCCCGCGCTCGGCCACGAGGATGTTCGCGAGGGGGTGGCTTCCGGCGAGCGCGCCGAGGCCCGCGGCGGCGAGCAGCGCGCTCACCGCCTCCCGGTCTTCCTGCCACGCTCGGCGGACGCGCAGCGGATCCCGAGCCGGCTCGATCACGGACGGCGGGCCCCGCCCGCAACCGCGGGCAGGCCGGACCCCGGAAGGGCCGGAGCACCGGGCGGGAGCCGGATCGCCATGGCCGGAAGGTACCGGCTCCCACGGCAGCCGGGCCAGGGTGGTCGGCTATGCTGCCGACAGGCCCGAGGAGGGCGACCCATCCCATGCCCGCTGCCGGCCCGCACGTCGACTGGACGCGCTTCAAGCCCACCGATCGGGCCACGCTCGTCTTCGTCATCTGCGCCGGGCAGATCCTGCTCATCCGGAAGAAGCGTGGGCTCGGCGCGGGCAAGATCAACGGCCCGGGCGGGCGGCTGGAACCCGGGGAGTCGCCCCTCGAGGGTGCCATCCGGGAGGTCCGGGAGGAGCTCGGCGTCACGCCCACCGGCCTGCGGGACGTGGGACGGCAGCGCTTCCTTTTCACCGACGGCTACGGCATCGACGTCACCGTCTTCCGGGCCGACGGCTGCCGGGGCGAGCCCCGTGAGACCGACGAGGCCGTCCCCCTCTGGACACCCGTCGGCGCAATCCCCTACCACGAGATGTGGGAGGACGATGCCCTGTGGCTCCCCCACGTGATCGCGGGGCGCCGCGTGCACGGCCGCTACGTCTTCGAGGGCGACCGCATGCTGAGCTCCGAGATCGAGATCCTCGGCCCGCCGGACTCCTGATGCGCGGCAGCCGGATGCCCCGAAACGCACGAAGGGGGCGCCCCGGCGGGGCGCCCCCTTCTTCGGGGGGTGGTCGGCGGGCGGGCGGCTAGCGGCCCTTGGTGAGGCGGCCGATGTCGATGTATCGCCGCACCCGGCCCTTGCT
>JALSIO010000043.1 GCA_026989995.1 Myxococcales bacterium | reverse complement strand
GAACAGGCGCCGCACCTCCGCCTCCCGGCCGGGGTCGCAGAGCAGGACCACCCGGGCCTGGCGGAGGCGGGGGAGGAGGCGATCGCAGAAGTCGAGCTCGAGCTCGAGGTCTCCCGCCACGCCGAGGAGGACCGCCCGCGGTGCGGGCTCGCGGTCCACCGCCGGGTCCCCGGGCCCGAGGGTGCGCACCTCCCCGGGCGGCGCCAGCCTCGCGAGGGCGGCGCGCGTACGCGGGTCCCGGTGGACGATCCAGAGGTTCGACATGGGCAGCAGCAGCTCAGCTCGGGTGCGCAGCAGGAGTGGTGGTCGATCTGGTCGTAGGATTATACCCCCAGTTCGAGTTCTCGTGGGAATCCGGACAGATGCGCAGCTCGGGTGCAGGCCCTCCGGCTCCGGTCCGCGGCCGGGGCCCGCCTGCCCCCGCAGGGGAGTCCGGTTGCTGCCCCCCTGCCGCTCTGCGAGAGTAGGCCGGAAGCTCCGAGTGGGGTGAGTCGCCGTGGCCGTGATCGACGGAGGCCCGCAGGTCCGCCTGCGCAACTGGTTCGAGCACCCCTACGACGACGCCATCTCCGCGGCCCGCACCTGCTACTCGAGCCGGGTCATCGATCCCTCGGAGATCACCGAGCGCCAGCGCGCCCGCATCGGCCCGCTCACCTTCGAGGGCGGCCATCACACCGTCTACCAGCACGCCACCTTCGAGTTCGCGCTTTCCGGGGTGTCCCGCCAGCTCGTGTGGTCGCTGCTCCACGGCTTTCCCTTCTACAACACCGAGCAGCAGAGCCAGCGCTACGTGAAGCTCGACGAGGTGCGGGCCCACGTCCCGCCGGCGCTCGGCGGGGAGGCCCGCCGGGTCTACCTCGGAGCGATCGAGACCGCCTGGCAGGGCTACCGCGAGCTCGCCGAGCGCCTGCTGCCCCGCACCCGGGCCATCCTGTCCGATCTCTGGCGCCTTCCCCAGCGCGCATCGCGGTCCTTCGGGCAGGGCATCGAGCGGGAGGCCGAGAAGAAGGCGATCGAGACCGCCCGCTACGCGATTCCCATCGCCTGCCACACGGCGATGGTCTATACGGTCTCGGGCATCGTCCTCCATCGGCTGCGGCGGATGGCGGCGGCCTGCGACTGCCCCGACGAGGCCCTCGCGGTGGTGGGGCGCATGGTGGCGGAAGTGGAGCGGATCGATCCGGACTTCTTCCGGCGGGTGGGCGAGCCGCCGCTCGCCCGGGAGGAGGTCCTCGAGCGGCGGGTCCCGGCGCCGCCCGGCTCGGCGGAGCGATTCGCGCGCGATTTCGACGCGAGCCTCGGGGAGCGGCGCTCGCGGCTCGTCGACTACTCGCCGCGGGCGCCCCGGGTGGTGGCCGACGCGGTGCGGAGTGTCCTCGGCCGGCCGGACCTTCCCGACGGCGAGGCGCTCGCGCTCGTCCTCGATCCGGCGCGCAACCCCTACCGCCTCGACACCCTGAACGTCTCCACCCACTCGCCGCTGATGCGGGCGCTGCAGCACGCCCACTACACCTTCCGGAAGAAGCTCTCCCACACCGCCGACTCCCAGGACCAGCGACACCGAATGGTGCCTGGATCCCGGCCGCTGCTGAGCCGGACGGTGCCCCGCGAGGTGGACGTGGTCGAGCCCGCCCTCATCGCCGAGGACCGGGCGGCGCGCGCCGTGTTCCGGGAGATCTCGGAGGCGCTCTTCGCCGCGCGCTCGCGGCTGCTCGAGCTCGGCTCCCCGCCGGAGCTCGCGCTCTACGTGCTTCCCAATGCGGTGGCGGTGCGTTTCGAGGAGTCGGGCAGTCTCCTGCACCTGCTCCACAAGTGGACCATGCGCACCTGCATGAATGCCCAGCGCGAGATCTTCGAGGCCTCGATGGAGGAGCTCGCCCAGGTGGCCGAGGTGCACCCGGAGCTGGCGCGCCACGTGGGCCCCCCGTGCGCCGTGCGCTCCGGCCTGGTTCGTCCCCGGTGCACGGAGGGGAGCCACTTCTGCGGGATCCCGGTGTGGCGCAGCTTCCCCGAGGTCGAGCGGCGGATCTGATGCGGCGCGCGCTGCTCCTCGCCCTTTCGTGCCTCGCCGCGTCGGTGCTCTCCCGCGGCGCCGCGGCGGTGGAGCTCGAGGGCACCTGGTACGTGCTGATCCACTACACGGACTCGGCCACCGCCAACCCGGAGGTCACCCGCTGGCTGGACCGGATCTGGGAATTCGAGCGCCAGGGCGACCAGCTCGTCTGGCGCGACTACCCGATCGTGGTCTTCGAGGACCAGAGCGGGCGCTGGGAGGGGCGCAAGCGGACGCTCACCGCCTGGGAGCCCAACGCGGCCCAGTGGCAGGAGATCGCCGCGGGGCTCCAGGTGAACCAGCGGGGTTCCACCCGCAAGGTGCTCGTCGGCTCCGACGAGAAGGGCTGGAGCAGCCGTCCCTCGGGGCGGCGGAGCCTCGGCGTGGTCAGCTACGAGCAGCACTGGACCATCGAGAACGTCCGCGGGCTGCCGGTGTTCACCTGGCGCGACTCCCTCGGAACGGCGGCGGAGGACGCCTTCGACGGCGTGACCCGATTCGAGACCGAGGTCATCGAAGGGGACGGCAACCTCCTCGTGGGGCGCTACCAGCGTGACGAGTCGAAGCGCGGGACCTTCCGGATGATCCGGGCCGGCAGCGCCACCGGGCTCCGCTCCGGCGGAAAGACGCCCAACCAGAAGGCCATGGAGCGGGCGATGCAGCAGATGCTCTCGCCCTCGGGGCCGGTGGCCGAGGACCTCCGGGAGCGGATCGTCGAGGGGCTCGCCGCCTACCACGTCGATCCGCGGGCGGTGGAGGTCGAGGCCCTCGTGGGCCGGGCGCTCGAGCTCGCGCGGTCGGGAGCCGATCCCACCCGGATCGGCGAGGCGATCGCCGCGGAGGTCGCCGCCGCGGTGCGCACGCGCCTCGAGGCCCGCTCGGACCTGATCCCGCCGCCGCAGGCCCACGACGACTCCGTCCGCTACGCGTTCCCCTTCCCGCCGGACCCGCCGAGGGAGCTCATCCAGGGCGTGGACGGCCGGTTCTCGCACCAGGGGCCGAACCGCTTCGCCTTCGACTTCGCGATGCCGCCGGGAACGCCGGTGCTCGCCGCCCGGGAGGGCACCGTGATCGAGGTGATCGATGGCTTCGACGAGGGCGGCCCGAGCCCGCGCTTCCGCGGCCGCTCGAACGCGGTGCTCGTGGTGCACGCGGACGGCACCTGGGCGGCCTACGCCCACCTCGCGCGGGGCATCCCCGTGCGGGTGGGCGACCGCGTCGCGCGCGGGCAGGAGATCGGCCGAAGCGGCCGAAGCGGCTACGTGGTCGAGCCCCACCTCCACTTCGCCGTCTGGGCCTTCGACCCGCGCGAGCAGAAGGCCGAGACGATCCCCATCCGCTTCGAGGACGGCGCCGGGGGCGTGATTCCCGAGGAAGGCAGGCGCTACCCGGCCGCGAGCGCGCCGTGAACGGCGCGCCCTCGCGCCGCTCGGTGGCGATCGCGGCGGCGCTCGGGGCGGTCGCCGTCCTCGCGTCCGCCGCTGCGGAGGCCTCGGCCGAGGCGCTCGAGCTCGAGGGCGCCTGGCACGTTCTGGTGCACTTCCGCGACCTCGGATCCCGCGATCCCGACCGCATCCTCTGGGAGGACCGCCTCTGGGTCTTCGAGAGGGAGGGAAGCCGGCTGGTCTGGAAGGACTACGCCATCGTGGTCTTCGAGCACGCCGATGGGCGCTTCGAGCGCAGCCCGGCCACCGGCGACCG
>JALSIO010000042.1 GCA_026989995.1 Myxococcales bacterium | reverse complement strand
CCTGGGCGCCCGATGCCGGGCAGAGGGCGGAGATCCGCGCCGGACTCCAGGTGAATCCCCGGGGCGTGCGGCGCAAGCGGCTCGCTCCCGCGCCCGGCTCGGACGGCTGGGTGAGCCCGGGCCGGGCACTCCCACAGTCGGCGTCCTCGGTGACCTACCGCGAGGTGGCGCGGGTGACCGGGCTCTCGGGGCTTCCGGTCTTCGAGTGGCGGGCGGTCCTGGACTCGGCCCGGGCGGAGCCGCTCGAAGGGGTGACCCTCTTCGAGACCCAGGAGGTGCGCGACGGCGGGCGACTGCTCGTGGGCCGCTACCGGCGGGATGGCCGCTTCGAGGGCACCTTCTGGCTCCGGCGCGCGGGGCCACCGGCGGAGGCGCGGGGCGCGGCCCGGGCCCGGGAGGAGCGCTTCGAGACGCAGTTCTACGGGCAGCTCGCCGACGCACTGCTGAGCAGCCGGCGCCTCGAGGCGGAGCTCGCCTCGGCCCGGCTCGCCCCGCCGGGTGCGCCGGAGCGGCAGCGGCTCCGCGGTGTCGTCCTCGAGGTCCTCGAAGACGAGCTCGACGCCCGCGGCGGCGCGCCCTACCGGTACCGCGCGGAGCTCGGGGCCCTCGCCGCGCAGATCGCGGCGCTGCTTGCCGGGCAGGAGCGCCCGCTCGACGAGGTGGCCCGCAGGCTCCGGGCCGGGGAGATCCGGCCGTGAGCGAGGCGGGCTCGCGGGCGCCGGCCCGCATCCGTCCGGGAACGCCCGCGGACTTCGCGCAGATCGTGCGGCACTGGAGCGCCATCACCCGGCACCACGAGCCGATCGATCCCCTCTTCCGCCAGCGGGAGGATGCGGAGCCCTGGATCCGCGACCTCGTGGGCCAGATGCTTCGGGACCCGGACACCGCGGTCTTCGTGGCCGAGTTCGAGGAGGGCGAGCCCGGCTGCCTGGCCGGGATCTGCGTGGTCCGCATCGACCGCGCCCCACCGATCCTGGAGGAGACCGTCCGGGCCGAGGTCACCGATCTCGGGGTGGCGCCGGAGCTGCGCCGGCGCGGGATCGGACGCTCGCTCGCCGAAGCCGCCCTCGCGTGGGTCCGGGAACGGGGGGTCGGCCGGGTGGAGGTCCGGGTGGCGGCCGGCAACCCGGAGGGGCAGGCCTTCTGGCGCGCCCTCGGCTTCGGGGAGCTCTTCCACGTCCTGCACCGCCGGCTCGGTCCGGGAGGGCAGCCGGCCGGATCCGGCGGGCGCTAGCGCCCGCCGGCCCGGGGCACCGGCGCGGCGCCGTCCGCCCCCGCCACGCGCCGAGCCGTGCGACGGTGCCGCAGTCCCGGCGGCGCCCCTGTGATCGCGCGGGCGCCTCCCCTTGCCTACCCTGCCGGGCTCGGAGTTCCGCCCGCAGCGGGCGCAACCGCGAGGCCGCCATGTCGTCGGAAGCCGCCCTCCACCCGCTCGCCCGGGAGCTCAACGAGCGCCTCGCCGCATCCGCACCCGAGGTGCTCGAGATGCTCTCGGGGCTCGGTCGCCGCCTCTACTTCCCGCGCGGCATCATCACCCAGTCGGCCGAGGCCCGGGCCCGCGCGAAGCGCATGAATGCGACGATCGGGATCGCCACCGAAGCGGGCGGGCCGATGTACCTGCCCTCGATCCAGGCGTACCTCGACCTGCAGCCCGAGGAGGTCTACCCCTACGCGCCTCCGGGGGGGCGCGCCGAGCTGCGGGAGCGCTGGCGCGAGAAGCTGCTCGCCGAGAACCCCTCGATGCACGGCTGCCGCTTCGGGATGCCGGTGGTCACCGCGGCCATCACCCACGGCCTCGCCGTCGCGGGCGATCTCTTCGTGGACCCGGGAGACGTGATCCTCGCCCCGGACATGCTGTGGGGCAACTACCGGCTCACCTTCGAGGTGCGGCTCGGTGCCCGGATCGTGACCCATCCCTCCTTCCGCGGGCGCGGCTTCGACGTCGAGGGCTTCCGCGCCGTCCTGCGCCGCGAGGCGGCCTCCCGGTCGAAGCTGATCGCGCTGCTGAACTTTCCGAACAATCCGAGCGGGTACATGCCCACCGAGGAGGAGGGGCGGGCCATCGCCGAGGCCCTCGTCGAGCAGGCCCGGGCCGGAACCCGCATCGTCGCGCTCGTGGACGACGCCTACTTCGGGCTCTTCTACCACCTCGGTGGCCCTTCGATGACCGAGTCGCTCTTCGGCCTTCTCGCCGGGCGGGAGCCGGGCCTCCTCGCGGTGAAGCTCGACGGCGCCACCAAGGAGCTCTTCGTGTGGGGCCTCCGCTGTGGCTTCCTCACCTTCGGGCCCGGTCGCCCCGACACGGCGGAGCCGGTGCTCGAGGTGCTCGACGCCAAGGCCCGGGGGGCGATCCGCGGCGGGATCTCCAACGCCCCGGCGCTCTCCCAGAGCCTGGTCGAACGGGCCCTCGGCTCCTCGTCTGTGGTGGAGGAGCGGAAGCAGAAGCGCGAGGTCCTGCGGAGGCGCGCCGAGCGCGTCTTCGAGATCGTGCACCGGGAGCGCTACCGTCCGAGCTTCGACCCGCACCCGTTCAACAGCGGCTACTTCATGTGCGTCCGGGTCAAGGGGGTCGATGCCGAGGCGGTGCGGCAGCGGCTGCTCGACGAGCACGGCGTCGGCGTCATCTCTATC
>JALSIO010000041.1 GCA_026989995.1 Myxococcales bacterium | reverse complement strand
ATGCCGATCCCGTAGGAGCCCATCACGATCGGGCGGCTCCTGCCCTCGGCGTCCTGGACCACGGCGCCGAGCTTCTCGCTGTAACGCGTCCCGAGCTTGAAGATGTGGCCCACCTCGATGGTCTTGTGGACCTCGAGCGGCCGGTCGCACTGGGGGCAGGCCTCTCCGGCGCGGACCTCGCGCAGGTCCAGCCACTCCTGAACCCGGATGTCCCGCTCGACGTCCACCCCCCGCAGGTGGAAGCCGTCCCGGTTTGCGCCGGTCACCACGCCGCGACGGCCGCGGAGGGCCGGGTCGGCGACGATGGTCCTGCCCTCGACCCCCACCGCCCCGAGGCTCCCGGGCGAGGCGCCGAGGAGCTCGCGGATCTCTTCGTCCCGCGCCGGCCGCAGGTCCTCGCCGGCCCCGATGGCATCGGCGAGCTTCTGCTCGGCGAGCTGGTGGTCGCCGCGGAGCAGGACCAGGAAGGGAGCCCCCCGGTGCATGAACACCAGGGTCTTGATCTGCCGCTCCGCCGGGACGCCGCCTTCCATGGCCGCGAGGTCCTCGATGGTCCGGACTCCCGGCGTGGGAAAGGGCTCGGGTTCGGGAAGGGCGTGCTCCTCGTCGCCCTCCACCGGCGGCAGGACGGAGGTGGCCTTCTCCAGATTGGCGGCGTAGCCGCAGGCGCTGCAGAAGGCGATCCAGTCCTCGCCGGCATCGCTGCGGGACATGAACTCGATGGACTCGCTGCCCCCCATGGCGCCCGACGATGCCTCGACGGCGATGGGATCGAGGCCCATGCGCTCGAAGATCCGCCGGTAGGCCCGAAAATGGGCCTGGAAGGCGTCGTCGAGCCCGCGTTCGTCGAGGTCGAGGGAGTAGGAGTCCTTCATGGTGAACTCCCGCACCCGCAGGAGCCCGCTCTTGGGACGCGCCTCGTCGCGGAACTTGGTCTGGATCTGGAACCAGATCTGCGGAAGCTGCCGGTAGGACCGGATCTCCGTGGCCAGCAGCGCGAAGATCTCCTCGTGGGTCATGCCGAGGCAGAGCGGGCTCTCGCGCCGGTCCTGCAGGCGGAACATCTCGGGCCCGATGGATTCCCAGCGCCCGCTGCGCTGCCACACCTCGGCCGGGTGGAGCGCCGGAAGCCGGAACTCCTGGGCCCCGATGGCTTCCATCTCCTGCCGGACGATGGTGGTGATCCGCCGGGCGACCCGCTGGCCGAGCGGGAGCAACGAATAGACGCCGGCCATGAGCTGGCGGACGAAGCCGGCGCGGAGCAGGAGGCGGTGGCTCGGCGCCTCGGCGTCGGCGGGATCCTCCCGGAGCGTGGGAATGAAGGCCCTGGACCAGCGCACGGCGTCCTCCCGGCCCGCCGCCGGAGGGGAGCCGGGGCGGGAGGCGGCAGCCTACCCGCTCGCCTGCCGGCACTCCACCGGGCCCCGCGCGGCGTCACGAGCCGGCCCGAGCAGTGCGAGCACCCCGGCGTGCGGGAGGCGGCTCGGCGCCGCCCCGAGCGCGGCGATGGGGGAGGGCCCCCGGATGCCCAACACGGCGAGGTCCGGGAAGGCGCGGTCGAGGTAGGCGGCCTCGAGGTCTTCGAGACCGAAGAAGGCGGCGTCGCGGGCGCGGCAGGTCAGGTAGAGGCCGGCCGGCCGGGGACCGGGGCCCCGGAGACCGGAAGCCCGCTCGAGCAGCGCGCGGAGATCCCCGAGCGCCGTGGCGGGGTCGCGAAGCCCGAACCCGATCCGCTCTCCGCGGGCCACCGGGGTGCCGAGGCAGAGAGCCCGGCGCCGATCGCAGTAGCCGGCGAGCTCCCGGACCTGCTCGCCTCCGGCCGCGGGGAGGATGGCCACGAGGTGCCGCACCGCCCTCCGCGGATCGGCGGCGAGCCGGCCTGCGGCGGCGGAGCGGAAGACGTCGAGGGCCGGTCGGCCGTCGAGCCGGAGGACCCAGTGACCGCGGGCAGAGGTGACCCGGTGAAAGCCGGTGACGCGCCGGCAGGCCCGGGTCGCCTCCAAGCGGGGGGTCGCCGCCGGCAGCAGCGCAGCCAGGGCGGTGGCCGGGTGCCCCGTCTCGCCGACGAGCGGCGCGCCGGGCGCGGCGCCCACGCCGGCGAGGGCGAGACCGGGCCGCTGCTCCCACAGCCGGCGGGCGAGCCGCTCCGCGTCCGCGGCGATGGGGTCGAAGAAGAGCAGGGCGAGGCCCCCCTGGCCTCCGGTGCCCTTTCCCGGTCCGCTGCCCGTCTCCGGGGTGGGGAGCCCGGAGGCGAGGTCGGCCGCCGGGTCCCCGCCCTCCTCGCTGGAGCCGAGGGCGGCCACGGGCAGCAGGGCGGCAGCCCGTTGCCCCGCCCGTTCCCGGCCTCCGGCGAGCAGCCCGTCCACGATCACCGCCCCGAGCGCGCTGGACGGCAGCTCCCTGCCGAGGGCCTCGCGCAGGGCGGCGAGTCCGCCGGACCAGGCCGGGGTGGCGAGGAGGAGAAAGCCCTGCCGGGGCGCGCCGTCCACCCCTGCGAGCAGTTCGGCCGCGGCCGGGGCCGGCTCCGCCTGCTCGGAGAGGGCTGGCTGGAAGGGGCTCGGGGGCAGCCATCGCGCGGGTTCTGCGGACATCGGAAGGGAGGATACGCTTTCCACGGCCCCCGCCCTCGGCTACCCTCGCCTCGTCACCCGCTCCCCCTGCGGTGGCCCGATCCCCCCCACAGGGAACGACCGGTCGAGGTCTGGTGTGGCGGCTGCCCGCGCGTCGTTCGGCGCGCCGCGCGCGCACCCGGATCGGGCGCGCGCGGCGGCGCAGCCCCGCGCTGCGCATCGCCTCCGCATGCGGCAGAGCGGAACGCAGGGCGGAGAGGGACGAGAGGCGGATGAAGCGGGAGATGCCCCGACAGAGGGAGCCCCAGAAGGAAAAGGCAACGGGTCGGCGCCCGGTCCGGATCGAAACCGCGGCGGAGCTCGCGAACCTCGCCGAAGCGCTGCTCCGCGAGAAGGTGATCGCCGTCGACACCGAGGCGGACAGCTTCTACCACTACTTCGACAAGGTCTGCCTGGTCCAGATCGCCACGCGCCGGAAGATCTTCCTGATCGACCCCCTCGCCCTCGGCGGTCCGGCGGAGCTCGCCCCCCTCGGCCCCGTGATGGCTTCGTCCGAAGTCCGCAAGGTGTTCCACGCTGCCGAGTACGACCTCTTCGTACTCAAGCGTGACTGTGGTTTCACCTTCGCCAACCTGTTCGACACGATGGTGAGCGCGCAGCTCCTCGGCTACCCGGCCCTCGGACTCGGCGCGCTGATCGAGCGGCACTTCGGCGTCACGCTTCCCAAGGACCAGCAGCGCTCCGACTGGTCCCAGCGGCCTCTCTCGGCCAGCCAGGAGAGCTACGCCGCGGCCGACGTGGCCTTCCTGATCCGGCTCGCCGAGAAGCTCGAGAAGGAGCTGCGCGAGGCCGGCCGCCTCGAGTGGGCAGACGAGGAGTTCCGGACCCTCACGGAGCGGGCCTGGCCCGAGCGCCCCTTCGACGAGCTCGGGTACCTCCGCATCAAGGGAGCCCGGAACCTAGACGACGCGGGGCTCGGGGTGCTGCGGGAGCTCTACCTGGTGCGGGATGCGCGGGCCCGGCAGGTCGACCGACCGCCCTTCAAGGTGCTCGGCAACCGCACCCTCCTCGAGATCGCGGAGGCCCGCCCCACCACCGCGGAGGAGCTGGCCTCGATCCGCGGGGTCTCGGAGCTGGTCCGGCGCCGCATGGGGCGTGAGATCCTGCGGGCGGTGGCCCGGGGGTCCCGCAAGGGCCACGGGCCCGTTCCCCGGCCGGCCGGCAACGGCAAGCGCCGGATGGATCGGCGCACGGAACGCCGCCTGACGGCGCTCAAGCGGTGGCGGGCGGCGCGGGCCCGGGAGCTGGCGCTCGACGCGGGGGTGTTCTGCCCGAACGCCTGCCTCGAGGCGATCGCCTGGAAGAATCCCCGCCGCCCGCAGGACCTGAAGGAGGTGCCGGAGCTCAAGGGGTGGTTCGCCCGCGAGTTCGGGGACGAGGTGGTGGAGGTCCTCGCCCGGACCCGCCGCGGCGAGCGCGAGACCTCCTGAAACGAGAGAGCCCCCCGACCGACCTGATCGGGGGGCTCCTGGAAGGTCGACTCCGGAAGAACGGGGAAGGCGGGGTGCCGTCCTGGGGGAAAGCGCCTTGAAGGTCCCGCTCTCCCGGAGCCGCGGTCCCTCCCGATGAGCGCGCCCTGTTCACCGGGAGGATCCAGCGTGACTGTTCCGCCTCGCAGGTCTAGCAACCTGCGTGCCACCTTCACGACCTGCGCCCCCCGGCCCGGAACCCGTGTGCCCATCGGGGGTTTTGGGTGGTCTGCGGCGCAACGGGCTCCGGGAGATGCCGCCAGAAGAGGCACCCCCGCAACCGGCCCGGCGCCCCGTGCAGCAGGCCCCGTGGCGCACAACCAGCCTGGATCACGAAGGAAAATCGATATGCACCCCCGTGAGGCACTGCATCCACGGTTTGCAGTCCGGGTTCTGCTCGTGGCGGGGCTGCTGGCCGGCTGCCACGCCCTGCCGGACGCCCGTGTGCTGGAGGGGCCGGCACCGCCTTCCCCGGAGCGATTCTGTGCCTGGTTCGGTGCGGCATCCGGGACCGTTCTCTACTTCGGCGAGGCGGCATTCTGGGACAGGTTCCGGGCCGCCGGGGGCGACCCGCGGGCCGACCTCCTCATGCCGGGTCCCGTCCGGATCGGTCGCTTCGACCTGGCCCGGGGTCGGTTCCTGGAGCCGGTGCCCGTGGCCGCATCGCCGGAGCCCGGCGGAACCTGGGACGTGCTCCCACGGGAGCGACCCGGCGCGGGAACGGGCCTCCGGATCTGGTTCACCACCTACTTCGGGCCGGCCGGCTTCATCGATCTCCCCCAGGGGCAGGTGCGGCGCCTTCCCGAGGCGGGCCCGGGCCTGAACGAGCTGGCCCCGGGGCCGGGGGAGACCGTGGTGGCCACCCGCTACGGCCGACCGGACGAGCCGGCCCGCGGCGCCGGCTCCCTGGTCCTCCTCGGTCCCGACGGGCGCATGCTCGATGAGCTCCCCCTCGAGGTCGGGTCGGAGCTGCTGCCGCTTCCCAAGAGCGTGGCCTTCGACCCCGGGCGGGGGGAGTTCTGGGTCAACACGGACCTCGTGGACGCCCGCGGCCTCGCGCGGGGGCACGACGCCCGCATCCTCGACCGGAACGGCCGGGAGCTCGTGCGGTACGCCGAGCCGGAGCTGCAGTTCCCCTTCTTCGATCGGGAGGGGCGCGGCTACCTGGCGGAGCGGGCCGGCCGGCGGCTGTGGCTGCGCCTGCTCCCGCCGGGACGGCCGGGCGAGGCCCGGCCGGAGGGAAGGCGCGTGCTGCTCGACGACGCCTTCCCGGCCGGCTTCGACTTCGTGCAGGAGGTGGTTCGGAGCCCCGGCGGTCCGGCGGTGGTGACCCGTTGGAGCGGGATCGTGCACCTGGTGGATCCGGCCCGGCCCGGAGCGCCCCGCCGCATCGCGCTCCCGCGGCCGGATCCGGAGGGCCTCTACTACTCGGCGGTGCTCCGGGGCAGGCGGCTTTGCGCGACCTACTGCGCGGGGGTTCGGGTGACCTGCGTGGATCTCGACGAGGCCGTCCCCGGCGACGTGGCCGAAGCCCGGGGGAGGGAGGCGCTATGATGCCCCGATCATGTTCGAGGGCCGGCGCCGGCGATTCCTGGACGCCCTGGGCCCCGGGGCGGTGGCCATCCTCCTCGGCGCGCGCCCGCGCGTCCGATCGGCCGATACCACCTACCCCTTCCGGCAGGACAGCGACTTCCACTACCTGACCGGCTTCGACCACCCCAACGCGGCGGCGGTGTTCCGGACCGACGGGGGCCCGCCCTTCACGCTCTTCGTGGAACCGCGAGAGCGGGAGGCCGAGATCTGGACGGGATACCGGCCTGGCGTGGAGGGTGCGCTTCGCGACTACGGCGCGGACGCGGCCTTTCCCATCTCCGAGCTCCGGGAGAGCATCCCCCGCCTGCTCGAGAAGGCCGAGCGGCTCTACCACGTCCTCGGGCGCGATCCGGAGATCGATCGGCTCATCGCCGAGAGCCTCGACACCATGCGGTTGCGATCGCGGCAGGGCCTCGTGCCGCCGGAGGTGGTCGCGGACCCCCGGGCGATCCTCCACGAGATGCGCCTTTTCAAGGAGCCCGAGGAACTCGCGATCCTGCGGCGCGCCGCGGCGATCACCCAGGAGGCCCACGAGGAGGCCGCGCGCCTGGCACAGCCGGGACGCTTCGAGTACGAGCTCGAAGCGGTGCTCGACTACACCTTCCGCCGACGCGGTGCGGCGGGCCCCGCCTACGAGAGCATCGTGGGCGGGGGCTCCAACGCCACCGTCCTCCACTACGTCGCCAACCGGGACGCGCTCCGCGGCGGCGAGATG
>JALSIO010000040.1 GCA_026989995.1 Myxococcales bacterium | reverse complement strand
TAGTTGTCGGATGGGTCCCCCGCGAGCGCCTGACAGAGAAATGCGTATTCTGCCTGCACGATATCGACGCGCCAAACGACGGCGCTGTTAAAATCGGTGTGGAAGCCCGGTACGGTTTGTAGGTCCTTATCCACCGACACGACGAGCCGCTCCTCTGACGTCGGCTCTGTCGCAAGGATTGAGAGAAGATCGTCGCCTTCGAGCCCGCGCTCGACTCGGGTGTGGGGCTGCTCCAGCAACCACCGCCGGAGCGCCTTGTAGATCACGGGGCGATAGGTTCCGACCTTCCGCCGGTTTCCCTTGTAGTCGATCCCGCGGCCGACCGCGTTGCGGTGGGCCCCACCGGAGTCGTGACTCAGGATGAGCGTCACCGCGTCGGCGGCGTGACGCTCCTGCAGCGCGGCGACCTGCTCGTTCAGCATGTCGACCGCCGGCTCGAGCCGCGCGTGGAAGGTCACGTCCCCGGTCGGCCATTCGTAGACCGACTGGACGGCGTGGCCGAGGCGGTAGACGAGGATGTCCGCATCGACTAGTAGGTGCCTCATTCGGGGTCGCTCCTCGAGAGCAGCACGAGGGCCGCCATAGCGAGGAAGGCCATCAGGAGAAGGTAGCTGTCCGGCGTCACGTCGTCCTCCTAGTGCGTGTCGGCCCACGTCTTTCCGACGCGGTATTCCGCATCAAGCGGAATGTTCAGGTTCAACAGCTCTCCGGCCTCGCGGATGGCGCGAACCATCTGCTCGCCGAGGTACTCCGCGTGCTCCGGCCGGCACGCCGCCTGCCACTCATCGTGGATGTTCAGCAGCATGTGCCAGTCGCGGATGCGGCGGATGCGGCCATCGCGGCGCAGGTTCTCGTCGAGGCGCACCCACGCCCACTTCATCGCGATGGCGCCCGCCGACTGCAGGAGGTCGTTCACGGCGCCATGCTCCGACTTCGTGGCGATGGGGCGGCCGTCGAGGCCGCGGATCCAGCCCCGCTTGTACGCGCGAGCGCAGGACTCGAAGAGGGCCTCGAGGGCGCCGAACTGCCTCAGGAGCGCCCGGCGGCTCTTCTTCCCGAGCGTCGCCGCCAGCGAGAGCGGGGGCGGCGGCTTCTTCACGTCCCCACGCTCGTGCGCCTCGCGCCAGCCGTCGATAAGGATGCTCCCGAGCTTCGCGTCGCCGCCCCCGTAGATGAACGCGTACGTCCACGTCTTCTGCGTGTCGCGCGTCACGGCGCCGGTCGCCTTCCGGAACGCCTCGTGGGGGTCCTCCTCGAGGACGAGCCGCGCGAACGCACCGCCGTCGCCGAGCACGGCGAGGTAGTGCGCGAGCATCCGCAGCTCGAGCCCCGACGCGTCGGCGCCCACCATCACGAACCCCTCCGGGGGGAGGAAGAGCCCCCGGCACTCACGCCCGTAGGGGGCCCGCACCGCCGGCACCTGCGCGAGGTTCGGGTTCTGGTGGGACATGCGTGAGGTCCGCGTGCCGGAGACGCGCACGGAGCCGTGGATGCGGCCGTCGGATCGCACCTTCCGAAGCCACGCCTGCGCCCCGGCGTGGAGCTGGCCGATGCGCTTCGTCAGCAGCAGGTACTCGCGGATCGCCCGAACGTGCGGAATCCCGCGCGCCTCGGCCTCGGCGAGCGCCTCGTCGTCGAGCACCACGTGCCCCTTCTCCGTCAGCCGCCCCGGCTGCCACCCGTTCCGACGCAGCCACCACTCGATGGCCTTCGTCGAGCCCGGGTGGAACGGCGCCGGCCGCACCCGCTGGTAGGCGCAGCCTGGCTCGACTCCGGTCTTGCGGTTCGGGCGCTTCGGTACCGTAACGGGCCCGGACGGCTCGTACCGCGCCGGGATGGCCTCCGCGAGCTCCCGCTCGATCTGAGCCGCGCGGTCGAGCAGCTCGGCGGCGAGGCTTTCCGCCCGCTTCACGTCGAAGCAGATCCCGTACTCCTGCATCTCCTGCAGGAGAAGCCCGACCTTCGACTCAACCTTGCACGCCGCCACGGGCGGGACAGGCCAGTCGGGATGGCCGGGCGGCGGGGACCCCAGGAGCACCTCGCAGATGCGCTCCTCGAGCCGCACATCCTGCTCGCAGTACTTCGCGAGCTCGGGCGTCGGCTCCTGCGGCGGGCGCCCGTGCTGCGCGATGTACCGCTGCAGGTAGTCGTTCTTGTGGTAGCCGAGAAGGTAGCCCCAGCTCTCCGCCGAGTGGAGCTTCCACTTGCTCAGCAGCTCCTGCGGGTAGCGCCGCTCGCGATCCTCCGCCGTTCGCCCGGCGTTGCGGTGGCGCATCACGATTTCCGGCATGATGGCGCCCCACGCCTGCTGACTCACGAGAAGCGTGTCGATGAGCTCGTGCCCCTCGAACAGGTGCGGGTCGCCGAGCTGGCGCCGCAACACCGGGATGTCGAATCCCGTGATGTTGTGGCCGACGAGAACGTCGGCTCCCTGCAGGAAATCGACGAGGGCGTGCACGTCCGTGAAGGTGCGAATGTCCCCGCTGCCTTTCACGGTCGCGCACCCGAGCACTACGCGTGCGTCGGGGCCGAGGCCCGTGGTCTCGAGGTCGAAGACGATCCATCCCTCGTTCATCAGGCGCCCTCCTCGACGATCGCACCCTGCAGGGTGCGCGGGCCGCAGTCAAGGAGCATGACCAGCTCCCCGGCCACGCCCCAGTTGGCGGGCGAGGTCATTTCCAGGAGCGGGGGCTGGCACGCGATGCGCCCGCCCGACGGGAGGCGGGTGTGGTCGCGGCTGAGGAGATACTTCCACACCATGTACTCGGACATGGCGCGGGCGCGACCCAGCCTCAGCATTTCCGCGCTGGTATACACATCGATGAGGGGGGTCACCTCCTCGAGGTAGAACCCCCACTTCGGCGCGCCTCGGTGGTCTCGCGCCTGCAGCAGCTCGCTGCGCGGGGCGGCCGCGTAGTGCCCGCACCGGTACAGGAGCTTGTGCACTTCGAGAGAGAACCGCGCATCCTCGAGGCTGTCGTATAGCTTGAGCCCCCCGGGTGCGCCCCGAGGGAGCAGCGCCGAGCTCCACCACATCGCCTCCATCCCGACGCGCTCGGGCGGAGTGGCCAACTCGAAGTTGAGCGTCTCCATGCTATCCTCCCCTGCTACACATCCGTGCGGGAAACCCGCCCGCGGAGCGTCGCGGGCCCGCAGTCCATCAGAACTACGCGCGAGCCGTTTTTCGTGACCCCCCAGTTGCTGGGCGAGGCCAGCTCGTGGATAGGGGGCTGGGCGTACACCACCCCGTATTCGGGGTCGCGCCACCCCTCGCTGCTCGCGCGCATGAACCGCGGCCACAGCCGCGCCTCAGCCGTGGCGCGCACCCAGCCCAACTGGAGAAGGACGTCGGGCGGTGCGCAGAGGCCCTCGAGGGGGCGCAGGGGCTCGACGTAAAACCCCCACGCGCCCCCATCGTAGGGGTAGTGGATCAGCCCCGAGCGAAGGCCGGCCGCATACTCCTCCCCCAATCGTCGGTGCGCCACCAGAGCGAACACGGCGTCAGCGCGCGTGGCGTACAGCTTGAGGCCGCCAGGAGCCCCCGGCGGCAGGCTAGCCCGGTGCCACCACCGGCACTCGGAGCCAATGGCGTCCGGCGTCAGCGGGACCTCTGAAAACTTCAGCGCCGTCTCGTTAGAACGGTACATCGTCTTCGCCATCGCTTCCCCCTTCCGGCGGGCCCGGCACTTCTGAGAGCCGGGTGGTTGTCGGATCGTATTCTACCCAACCAGCCGGCCCTGTCACCCCCACGAACCGGTTCTTCAGTACTCGCAGCCTCGTCAGGTGCCGAAGCCGATCGTCCTCCGCCTGCTGGTCGCGCTCGAGTGCGATCACTACATCGCTCAGATGCTTGATCGCACCCGTACCCCGGAAATCGTCCAGCGTGACGCGCCCTCCCTCCTCGTGCGGCGAGCCGCTCGCCTTCCGGAGGTGGGAGACTACGTGGAGACCGATGCCCGTTTCCGAGACGAGCGTACGCAGCGCCGTGAGCAGCTCGTCGAGGCGCTTGCGCTCGTCGCCTTCCGCCGCCATGCCGGACATGACGATCGTGAGATGGTCTAGCACGATCCACCGAACCCCCTCCCCGACGGCGAGGAAGCGGAGCTTCGGCAGGAGCACGCCAGGATCGAGGGACCCGAAGTGATCGAGCACGAAGAGCCGGTCGCGGAGGTCCTCCTCGAAGGCCTTTCGCAGAGCCGCCTCGTCCGCCGTCTCGCGCACGTGCGGCAGGTGGAGGGCCGCGCCGAGGGAGAGGGAGAGCTGGCCGAGGACCACGCGCTGCACGCTCTCCTCCAGCGCGATAACGCCGACGCGCTCGCCGCTGCGCAGGAGGTCGTGGGTGACCTGCCGCAGGAACTGCGATTTCCCTACGCCCGTACCCGCGCCCCACATCACCATCTCGCCGGGGCGCTGCCCGTAGGTCACGTCGGTGAGGCTCGGCCACGGGTAGGGGCGGCCGCGCGGCGTCGGTCGGAGCGCCGCCCGCCACAGCTCCTCGCCGGCGCGAATCGCCTCGGGGCGCCACGGCCGCGCCTCGAAGATCGCGGACAGAAGCCCCTTTACCTCTCCGTGGAGGATCATCTCGTTCGCGTCCTTCCGCGGAAGGTGGGCGATGCGCGCCTTGCCGGGCGGCAGCAGCGCGGCGGCCGCGGCGGCAGCCTCGCGTCCGGGCGCGTCCATGTCGAAGCAGAACACCACGTCCTCGTAGGAGGAAAGCCACTCCATCTCCTGCCGGACGCACCGCACGGCGCTCGAGGCTCCGTCCTTCACGGAGATGACGGGCCACGTCCCCCCGAACGCCTGCGCGACCGAGACCGCATCGATCTCGCCCTCGGTGACGACGATGCGGCGCCCGCCCGTGCGCCACAGGTGCGCGCCGAACATCCGGGCGCGCTTCGGGTCCCCGACCCACAGGAAGCTCTTGTCCTGGAACCGGAGCTTCTGCGCGGCTGGGCGCCCGGCGGTGTCGTGGTACGTGGCGACGTGGCACGGCCGCCCGCGGTACATCCCGACGCCGTAGTCGAGCTTCCGGCAGACGTCCGCGCGCAGGCCGCGCGCCGGGATATCGCGATAGACGGGCGCGATGAGGCCGCCGGGCGCCGACGCGGGCGAGGGCTCGGCGCTAGAGCTGCCGCTCCGGGTGTGGGCCCCGCACGAGAAGCAATGCTCGTGGCCGTCGCTGTAGACGGCGCGGGCGTCACTGCTTCCGCAGTCAGGACACGGCCCGTTGCGCAGCCACTCCTCGCTCACAGGCGCCCCCGCTCCGCGGCGCGAGCCACCGCCGCGCGGAACGTGTTGCGCACCGCGCGCGCAACCCCGTCGTAGGCACTGCGGCCGCGGACAACCACGTCGCGAGCGTTCGAATGCCTGTTACCGAGGTAAAGGTGCCGGGGGTTCACGCACAGCCGCACGTCGCAGCGGTGTGAGATGATGGCCCCCGGGATGGCGGGCGTGCGCCCGCCGAGACGAGCCCGCGCGTAGGCGAGCCAGTGGGCGTGCGCGTGGACGTACACGCGCTGCCCGGCAACGTCTTGATGCCACGCCAGCTCGCCGTACCCCGCGCCATTCACGGGGCCCGTCCAGAGCCAGCACGGCTCCGCCGTCCGCGGGACGTGCAGAACCCCTCGGAGCGTATAGGCCTCGAGGCGCTCCCACACGCGCGGCGGCGGGAGCACGGAGACCTGCATGGCGGTAACTCTAGGAATCCTCATTCTTCCTCCCCTTTACGGCCTCCACGAGCCGCAGCAGATCGGCGGCGCGGAGGATCAGCAGCCACTCCCGGCGGGAGCGGCGATGGGCAACGACGGGGACCTCGTCCTCCGCCGCGTCGCGGACCGCCTGCTCAACCGCTGGGTAGAGCGACAGCGCTTCGGTGCGCTTGACCTCCCAGTGGATCGGGAGGCTGGACACCACGTCGCGCCCGCCGAGGCCGGAGTATTGCTGCCCGCGCCGGGCCTCGACGCCGAGCACGCGGCGGAGCCACGCCGCCCACTCCCGCTCGCCGCGGGCCCCCTTCCGGCGCGAGTTCACCACGTGACCCCCACGTCGACTGCGCGGCGGTAGGGGTCGAATCGGAAGTGAAAGCCCTCCCCGACCTCGAGGAGGGCCCCCACACCATCGACCCGCGCGATGACGCCCGCCGGCCCCTCCGCCTCGACCTCGACCCTGTGTCCACCCGAGGGGAGGGGGAGGCCGCCGGCGATGAGAAGCAGCATGCCGGATACCGGCATGTCTGCTGGTGTTAGCCGCGTCCGCTCCCACGTGCCCTTGTGGGTTCGGCGCGCGAGCATGACGGGGCCTGGGAATGGAGACCCCCGGAGGAAGAGGCGCGGATCGCCTCCTCCCCCGGGGGCGATGTAGCTTCCGGGTTTGCCGGGGGCGACGAGCGTGTCCGCCCCCAGCTCGACGAGCCCCGGCGGACGGA
>JALSIO010000039.1 GCA_026989995.1 Myxococcales bacterium | reverse complement strand
GCCCGGGGCGCAACACGCTCCGCGAGGGGCGTCAGGACCCAGGTGGCGGCGAGGACCACGAGCAGGGCCCGCACGGGACCGGCGAGGCCCAGGGGTTCGGCGACCGGGAGCAGGACCTGGGCCGCGAGCAGGCCGTGGATCCCGGCCACGACGCCCGCCGCGAGCGCCACCCCGAGCCCGAGTGCGAGGCTCCGGCGGATGCCCGGACGAAGGCGGGCTGCGCTCACCCGGCTGCCTCCGCCACGGCGGCGTCGAAGGAGGCGCCCTCCCGGATCATCCGCCGGTAGCGCATCACCTGCCTGGGTCGGCGAAATCCGAGCACCGCAGCCAGGCGACCGGCCCGGCCGTAGAGCAGCACGCAACGCCGCTCCTCGAGGGACCCGTGCACCACGCGCACCTCGTCACCGGTCTCCGGCCGACCGGCGAGCTGGATCTTGAGGTCGTACTGGTCGGACCAGAAGAAGGGCACCGGACGGTAGGGATCCGCTCCCGCCCCCCGCAGCAGGTTCTCGGCGGCCGCCACGCCCTGCTCCACCGCGTGGGTCCAGTGCTCGAGGCGCACGAGGTCGCGGGCGCCCGGGAGCGGGAACCGCGCCACGTCCCCGGCCGCGAAGACCCCGGGGATCCGCGTCCGGCAGTGCTCGTCGCAGACGACCCCGTCGCGCAGCTCGAGGCCGGAGCCGGCGAGGAAGCCGGTCTGCGGCTCCGAGCCGACCCCCACCACCACCACGTCGGCGGGCAGGCGCCGGCCGCCCGCGAGCACCACCTCCTCCACCCGGTTCGCGCCGCGAAAGCCCTCGATGCCCACGCCGAGGTGGAGTGTCACCCCGTGGTCGCGATGGGCGGCGGCCACGAGCGCCCCCGCCTCCCGACCGAGGACGCGGCCGAGGGGTGTGGGGAGCCGCTCGACCACGGCCACATCGAGACCGCGGGCACGGCACGAGGCCGCCACCTCGGTCCCGATGAAACCGGCGCCCACCACGACGACCCGGGGCGACCCGTCGAGCTCGGCGCGGAGGGCGAGGCAGTCGTCGAGGGTCCGCAGGGTGTGGACGCCGGCGAGCGCCGGCTGCCCCGGAAGCCGCCGGGCGCGGGCACCGGTCGCGAGGATCAGCCTGTCGAAGGCCAGCTCGGAGCCGTCGTCCAGGCGAATGCACCGGCGCCCCGGGTCGAGACCGGTGGCCGCCCGCCCCAGGCGGAGGTCGAGGTCGAGCTCGGCGTAGCTGTCGGCCTTGCGCAGGGCAGTGCGATCCGGCTCCCAGGCCCCCGAGAGGACCTCCTTCGACAGCGGCGGACGGTCGTAGGGGAGATGGGGCTCGGCGCCCACGAGCGTGAGGGCACCCTCGTACCCCAGGCGACGGAGCGTCTCCGCCGCCCGCAGTCCGGCCAAGGAGGCACCGACCACGACGACGCGATCCAGCGATCCCAACGAAGAGCTCCCGTCCGATGCCCGGCCCCCGGGGACCATACCGGAGCAGCGCGCGGTGGCGAGCCCCGGGCACGCCGCCGCACCGGCCGCTCCGCCTCGGCGGGCGGGACGAGCCGGGGGCGGGGGGCGATGTGCCCGGCGTGGGGCGGGCGCGCGGCGGATGGAGGGGCCGGCCAGCCTACAGCCCCCGAGCCGATCGCCGATAGGAAGGGGGCATACCCAGGAGGGACCCCCATGTCGATCCGAAGGCAGCTCCGCCCCGTGGCCGCCGCTGCGGCCCTCGCGCTCGCGGTGGCCCAGACCGCCACGGCGGGCTCCGTGGTCGGGATGAAGTCGGAGATGGAGAACGCTCCGCCCACCGCCGACGCCATGTTCCTGCGGCCGCTCGCGATCCCGGCCCTGCTGATGGGCGCCGTGCTCTTCGTGCCCGTGGGCACGATGACCTTCCTGCTCCGGAAGGATGTCGACAAGCCCTTCGACGCGCTGGTGCGCCGCCCCTACGAGTACGTCTTCGTCGACCCGCTCGGGGAGCACTGAGGCGGCGAAGCGCCTCCTCCGGCGCCGAGCACGGGCGAGAGGTCGGCGAAGCCGGCCTGGGAGACCACCACGCGCTCCGGGCCCAGGATTGCGCGCAGCACCCGGAGCGCCTCTTCGGCGTATCCCGGGTGCGTGTAGCTCTCGTGCCCGGCCGCACGCAGCTGCTCGAGGGCCATGAGGCTCCGGCGACCGCCCGCCCCGTCACCCAGGAAGAAGTCGTCGACCACGACCCGATCCACCACCGGGTCGAGCTCCCGCGCGAGGCGCTCCGGGTCGCAGGGCAGCAGGGGCGCCACCGCGGCCTGGGTCCGCACGCCGGCACCCCGCAGGCGGGCGAGCACCTCGACCCGCAGGGCGAGCGATGGCGAATCCGGCTCGAGAAGGCGCCGCACATCCTCCCGGTCGGTGGTGACCGTGACGCTCGCGAGAACCGGCAGGCGGGCGAGCAGGTCGATGTCCCGGGCCACCAGGGGGCTCCGGGTCTGGAGCACCAGCGCCTCCGGCGGGTGCTCCGCCATGACCTCGAGGCAGCCCCGGGTGAGCCGGAGTCGCCGCTCCAAGGGCAGGTAGGGGTCGGTTGCCGAGGAACAGAAAATGCGGAGTCCCCGAAGGCCGCGGCGCCGTGCCCGGGCGCGCAGCAGCTCCGGCGCGTTGGTCTTGGGGGCGACCCATCGGCCCCAGGCGAGCCCGTAGGGGTTGGTCCGCTGCACCGCCATCTCCCGCACGTAGCAGTACGCGCAGCTGAAGGCGCAGCCGGCGTAGGGCTGGAGGCTGTGGGTGAAGCCCCGGAGGTAGCCCCCGGTGGGCGTGAGGATGCTGCGGGCGGTTCGGGGGAAGACGCGGGCGCGGCCCATCGGCGGGATGGTACGTTCCCCGGCCCATGATCGCCGTCGAGCTGGCCGGGGTGAGCAAGCGGTACGGTGCGCAGCCGGCTCTCGACGGACTCGACCTGGTGGTGCCGTCGGGCCGCGTCGTGGGCCTGCTCGGGCCCAACGGGGCCGGCAAGAGCACGGCCCTGCGCATCGTGCTCGGCCTCGTGCGACCTGGCCGCGGGCACGCGCGCCTGAGGGGGCGCGATCCCCTCGATCCGGAGGCCCGGCGGGGAGTGGGCTACCTCCCGGAGCGCCTGGCACTGCCTCCCGAGGTGGCTGTGCGACGCCTGCTGCACCTCCACGGGGCGCTCGCTGGGCTCCGAGGTGCCGCGCTCGACGAGGCGATCGAACGCACGGCCGAGGAGACCGGTGTGATCGAGCGGCTCCGCGAGCCGGCCGGCTCGCTCTCGAAGGGGCTCGCGCAGCGGCTGGGCTTCGCCCTGGCGCTGCTCGGAGAACCGGACCTCCTGATCCTGGACGAGCCCACCTCGGGTCTCGACCCCCTTGGCGTCCGCGCTGCCCGGGACTGGATCCGGGGGGCCCGGGCGCGCGGGGCCACGGTACTCGTCTCATCCCATTCGCTCTCCGAGGTGGAACGCTGCTGCGAGGAGGTCGCGATCCTCCGCGACGGCCGCCTGGTCGCAGCCGGCCCCCTCGAGACCCTGGTCCGGCCGGGCGAGAGCCTCGAGGACGCCTTCGTCCGCGCGGTGGAGGCCTGATGGCCGAGCAGTCCCGGCCCTTCCTCCTGCTGGCCCGGGAGGCGGCGCGCGATCTCCTCCGCGGCCGGACGACGGTGGTGCTGGCGGGCCTCTGCCTGCTCGCCCTCCTGGCCACCCACTCGTGCACCGGGTGCTTCCAGGGAACCGCGGTGGTCCACGGCGAGGAGATCGACCTCTCGCGCTTCGCCGGCGTCGCCTCGCTGCCGCTGCTCGTCATCCTCGGGCTGGGCACCCAGTTGCTGGCCGCGGCCCTCGCGGAGGAGGCGCTCCGCCGCCCGCTCGAGACCGGGAGCGCCTCCCTCTGGCTGGTCCGGCCGATCCGCCGGGAGACCTACGCGGCGGCCCGCCTCGCGGGTGCCCTGGCGGTTGCGGGCGGGATCGGCCTCCTGCTCTTCGGATCCGCCATCGCGCTGCTCGCGTTGCGCCAGGAGCTCGATCCCGAGCCCGCGCTGCTCGCGGCCGCGGCCTCGGGCCTCGGCGCAACGGCCCTCGGCGCCCTCAGCATGCTGGGCTCTCTGTTCCTTCCGCGCATCGCGACCCTGGGGCTCACACTCGGGCTCCTGAGCGCGACGCTCCTCGCCAACACCGCATCGCTTCTCGGCGGCCGGCTCGAGGGCGTGCTCGGCGCGATCGACCGCATCGGACCGCCCCTGTTCGCGGCCGTGGTGCTGCCACTCGCCGACTGGGCCCCTTGGCTCCCCATCCGGGGAAACTCCCTCGAGGTCGCCCTGCGCCTCGGGCTGTGGGCGCTCCTAGCGGTGGTCCTGGTCCTCGCCGTCTTCCGGCGGATCGACCTGCGCTGAACCGAGCCGGCGGCGGAGCCCCTCGAGCTCCCGCTCGAGGGAGCGGACCCGGCGGAGCAGCTCGGGCAGGCGTGCCTGTGCCACGGCCACGCGACGCGCGAGCCCCACCGGCAGCGCGGGCGTCCCCATCACCGTGGCCCCGTCCGGAACCGGCTCGGTCACCAGCGACTGGGCCGCCACCGTGGCGCCGTCGCCCACGCGAATGTGACCCACCACCCCGACGTGGCCGGCGAGGGTCACCCGGTCTCCGATCTGGGTGGAACCCGCGAGCCCCACCTGGCCCACGAGCAGACAGTCCCTGCCGATGCGGGAACCGTGCCCGACCACGATCGCGTTGCCGAGCTTGGTCCCGCTGCCGATCTCGGTGACTCCGAGCGTGGCGCGATCGATGCAGCAGTTGGCGCCGATCTCGACGTCATCGCCGATCCGAACCCCACCCACCTGGGGGATCTTCAGCCACCGGCCGGCCACCGGGGCGTAGCCGAGCCCGTCCTCGCCGATCACGGTTCCCGCGTGGACGGTCACGCGATCGCCGAGCGTGCAGCGTTCGTACAACACCACGCCCGGGTGGAGGACGCAGTCCTCGCCGATCTCGCTCTCCTCCCCCACGTAGCAGCCGGGATAGAGCACCGAGCGGGCGCCGATGCGCGCCCGGGGCATCACCGTCACCCCTGGGCCGAGGTGCACGTCCGGCCCGACGGTGGCCGTGGGGTCGACCCGGGCCATGCCATCCCGGCCGAAGGCCGGAGGACGGCGGTAGCCGTGGAGCGCGATCATGGACACGGTGACCGCCGCGTAGGGATCGGCACAGCGGAGCACCGTGGCCTCGGGCGCCACCGGATCGCCCGGGCGGGCGATCACGGCCCCGGCACGCGTGCGCCGGGCGGCCCGGGCATAGCGTGGGTTGGCGAGGAAGCTGAGCTCCCGGGGACCGGCGAGCTCCAGGGTGCTCACCCCTTCGACCTCGAGGTCGGGCCCCTCCCTGTCCACCGGAAACCCGGCCCGGTCCAGGATCTCGACAAGCTCGGAGAGTTTCACTCGGTCCTCCGGGCCGGGGCCTGCCCCGGCGGCATCCGGACCCGAGTCTAGAGCGGGGTGAGCCAGGAGTGGTAGCGGGGGTCCCGGCCGCTCACCGCGTCGAAATACGCCTCCTGCAGCTGGCGCGCGATGGGGCCCCGCTCCCCCTGGCCGATCCGCCGGTGGTCGACCTCGCGGATGGGCGTCACCTCGGCGGCGGTCCCCGTGAGGAAGAGTTCGTCGGCCACGTAGAGCTCGTCGCGCGTGATGGGCACCTCGGAGACCGGGATGCCGCGGTCCCGTGCGAGGTCGATCACCGTCGCCCGGGTGATGCCCTCGAGGATGGAGACGAGCGGAGGGGTTCGGAGGTGCCCGTCCCGGGCCAGGAAGAGGTTCTCACCGCTCGCCTCGGAGACGAGACCCTGCGTGTCGAGGAGGATCGCCTCGTCGTAGCCGTCGAGCAGCGCCTCACGCTTGGCGAGGATCGAGTTGACGTAGTCGCCGCAGGTCTTGCCCTTGGTCATCTTGGCATTGACGTGGTGCCGCACGAAGGTCGACACCTTGGCGCGGATCCCGCGGGCCATGCCTTCCTCGCCGAGGTACTTGCCCCACGGCCAGGCCACCACCGCGACCCGCACGGGGTTGTTGGCGGGGTTCAGCCCCATGGCCCCCTCGCCCAGGAAGACGAGGGGGCGGATGTATCCCTCGGCGAGCTCGTTGGCCCGCAGGACCTCGAGGCAGGCCCGCTCGACCTCCTCCCGGGTGAACGGAAGCTCGAGCAGGTTGATGTGGGCCGACTCGAAGAGCCGCCGGACGTGCTCGCGCAGGCGGAAGACGGCCGAGCCCCCGTCGGCCGTGCGGTAGCAGCGGATGCCTTCGAAGACCCCGAGGCCGTAGTGCAGGGTGTGGGTCAGGATGTGGACGCGGGCGTCGTCCCAGTCCACCAGGCTTCCGTCGAGCCAGATCTTCTTGCCGGTGATGGCCTGTGCCGTGGCCATGCGGCCCTCCGCGGGGCCTCACCGGCGGAGCAGCCGACCGAGGAACCCCCGTTCCCGCTCGCGCCGCCGCCGTAGAAGC
>JALSIO010000038.1 GCA_026989995.1 Myxococcales bacterium | reverse complement strand
AGCCGGGAGATCCCCGGGACGCGGCCCGGGAGCCGGCCTACGCGGGTCTCGCCCCGGACCTGATCCCGCGGGCGGAGTCGCTCTTCGACACCGAGCAGCGCGCCCTCCCCTTCTGGCACGACGCCGTCGTCCCCGCCCTCCGCGCCGGTCGCCGGGTCCTGATCGCCGCGCACGGCAACTCCCTGCGCGCCCTCGTCCGCTACCTGGACCGTCTGTCGGACGAGGACGTCACGCGCCTGGAGATCCCGGTGGGTGTGCCCCTCCACTACCAGCTCGACACGGAGCTGAAGGTCCTCCACCGGGAGTTCCTCGGCGATCCGGAGCAGGTCCGTGCCCGGGCGGAGGCGAGCGCACGGGCGCTGCAGGGGCGCTGACCGGGAGAGGGCCCTGCGCGGGCGTCGTCGGGCGCGGGTACGAGGGGGCCGGCACCGGACGCACCGTGCGGCGTGCCCCGGTGCCTGCCAGCCCGGGCGCCGTCGCGAAGGGCCCACCCCCCGCGAGTCCGGACCACCGCGTGCGCCCGAGCGCTCCCCGGCTCCCGGGCTCCCCGGCGCGCAACCGGCGCCTTCAGGGCGCGGAGGGGGACGCATCCCTCCCCGACCCTCCGCCCGATGACGGTGCCCGCGGCTCCCCCGCCGAGCGAAGCTCGCGGCGCAGCAGCTTGCCGAGCGCGTTTCGGGGCAGGGCCTCCACACGGTGGAAGGCCACCGGGACCTTGTGGCCGGCGAGCCGCGCACGGCAGAAGGCCCGAAGCACCTCCGACCCCGGCAGCGGCCCGGTGGCCACGAGGTAGGCGACCGGGCGCTCCCCGAAGTGGGGATCCGGATGTCCCACGACCGCCACCTCCCGCACCGCGGGGTGTTCCGCGAGGACGGCCTCGATCTCCGCCGGCGCCACGTTCTCGCCACCGGAGACGATCACGTCGTCGAGACGCCCGAGCACCCGGAGCCCGCCCTCGTCGTCGAGGATCCCCACGTCCCGGGTATGGAGCCAGCCGCCGCGCAGCGCGCGGGCGGTCTCCTCCGGGAGTCCGTGGTAGCCGCGCATCAGCGTCGGGCCGCGCACCTGGATCTCCCCGGCCGTTCCCGGCGGAAGCCGCTCTCCGGCCGGGCCCACGATCCGCACCTCGGTCCCGAGGAGCGGTCGGAGCCGCCCCCCGTACGGCGGGCGCCGCTCGGCCGGCGACCGCGTTGCGACCTGGGAGGACGCCTCGGTGAGCCCGTAGGTGGGGGCCAGGGGGAGCCCCAGCTCGACCCCGCGCCGGAGCAGGGGCTCCGGGCACGGGCCACCCCCGATGAGCACGGCGCGGAGACGATCCGGCGCGCGGTGCGGGCGGAGTTCCAGCCACCGCTCGAGCATGGGCGCCACCAGCGAGAGGAGGGTGGCCTCGCCGCCCTCGACGGCGCGGTCGAGATCCTCGGGGTCGAAGCGCGAGCGGGTGAGCACCGGAATCCCGTAGAGGGCGCTCCGCACGAGGATGGCGAGGCCCCCCACGTGGTAGAGCGGCAGGCAGGCGTACCACCCATCGCCCGGGACCACGCCGAGATGGAGCGCCGAGGCCACGGCGCCCGCGAGCAGCGCCTCACGGCCGAGGAGCGCCCCCCGCGCGCGGCCCTCCGTGCCGGAGGTGTGGACGAGAAGCAGCGGCGCGCGGCCCCGGGCGGGCCACCGGCTCGGGGCAGGGGCGGCCGCCGAGGCCTCGAGACATCCGATCCCGAGCTCCTCGCCGAGCGACGCCGCCTGCTCCGCCCGCTCCGAGTCCGCGACGATCAGGCGGAACGCCCCCTGGCGAAGCTGCAGGGCGAGCTCCCGGGTGGCGAGCCGCAGGTGGAGCGGCGCAAGGGTCACGCCCACCCGGTCCGCCGCGTGCAGCCACCGGGCGAGATCGCTTCCGCGCCGGGCGAGGATGGCCACCCGCTCGCCGGCACGAGCGCCCGCCTCGAGGAGTGCCGCGGCCGCGCTCCGCGCGCTCCGATCGAGCTCGGCGAAGGTGAGCCCCGCCTCCTCGTCTCGAAGGGCGGGCGCCTGCGGCGTGGCCCGGGCCCGAAGCTCGAGAAGGGGCGGGCCTCCGGGGCCGATCATGCCAGCCTCTCCGCCGGGGTCCCCGTCCGGACCCGGGCCCCATTCGGGGTCGCGGCCGGAGCGAGCTCGATCCCGAGGCCCGGCTGCGCGGGCACCGCCGCCCGCCCCCCTTCGATCGGAGGGGGGACGGCGACGTCCCGAAGGAAGAGCCGGGAAGTCGCGAGCCCCGCGGCGGGCTCCCCGCAGCCCACCGCAGCCGCGAGGTGGAGCGCGGCCGCGACCCCGACGGCGGAGTCGAGAAAGGAGGTCACGACCACCCGGAGGCCGTGCTCCCGGGCGTCGCGGGCGAGGGCCAGCGCCCGGCGCGGCCCCCCGAGCGCCGCGGGCTTGATCACGGCGAAGTGCCCGGCGCCGTGCTCCAGCACCGACTCGCGCAGCTCCCGGTCGGCCAGGCTTTCGTCGAAGGCCACGGGCACCGGGCAGGTGCAAAGAAGGCGCGCGATGGCCCGCGGCTCGGGGTCGGCGAGGGGCTCCTCCACGAACTCGGGCGCGTGGCGCGCGAGCCCCGCGAGGCCGGCTTCGGCCTCCGCGGCCCCGAAGCCGCGGCCGGCGTCGATCCGCAGCGCCACCGGCGGAGGCGCCGCACGGCGTACGGCCTCGAGGCGCCGCCGGTCGAGCTCGACCCGACCCGTGAGCTTCACCTTGAGGGTCCGGAAGCCCTCGCGGCACCGGGCCTCCGCCTCGGCGGCGAGGGCCGCCGCCGGCCCCTCTCCGAGGAGCGCCGCCACGGGCACGTCCCCGGCCGGGCGCCCACCGAGGTGCGCGGCGAGGGGGATGCCCCGGCCCTTCGCCGCCAGGTCCTCGAGGGCGGTGCGGAGTGCGCCCGCCGCAGCGGGTGCCACGCGGGCGAGGCCCTCGAGCCACGCTTCCGTGTCCCCGACGCCATCGAGCCTCGCCCCGCGCAGCTCGCGGCACGCCCGATGCAACGCGGCCTCGCACGCCACGAGCGGCTCGAGTCCGAAACCAGGCCAGGGGGCGGCGTCGCCGAGTCCCTCGAGGGCGCCCGCGCGCACCCGCACGAGGAGCCCCCGGCGGTCGGCCATCCGCACGCGCGCCGTCCGGATCGGCGTCCGGAAGGGCAGCGCGTAGGGCACCACCGACACCGACGAGATCCTCACGACGACCGCGACCCCAGCCACGACGCTGCGAGCCCCGCGGCGAGCAGAAGGGAGAAGGCGAGGTCGAGCTGCGCTGCCTGCTCGAGCACGCGGTTCAGGTGCCGGCCGGCGGGGCGACGGGCCACCGCACGCGCGAGGCGCATCGCCCGCGGAAGGAGCGCGGCGGGCAGCAGGGCTGCCGGCCCCCAGACCGCGACGCCCGGCAGAAGCGCCGCGAAGGGCGCGAGCAGGAGACCCTGCACGAGGGCGGAGGCCCGCGGCCGGCCGAGCCGGACCGCGAGCGTCCGCTTTCCGACACGGGCATCGCCCTCCAGGTCCCGGAGGTTGTTCACGGCGAGGACCGCCGCGGCGAGCAGGCCCACGGGAACCGCCGCGAAGAGCGCGCCCGGCGGGAGCTCCAGGGCCTGGACGTAGAAGCTCCCGGCCACCGCCACACCGCCGAAGAAGACGAGCGCCGCGACCTCACCCAGACCGAGCGAGGCCAGGGGCCACGGCCCGCCGCTGTAGGCGAGCGCGCAGCCCGCGGCGACAAGGCCCACGGCGGCCGCGGGCCAGCCCGCCCGCAGCACCAGCGGAAGGCCGAAGGCCGCCCCCGCCGCGAGGGCGAGCACGGCGGCCGTGAGGAGCGCCGTCTCCGAGAGCAGCCCCGACGCTGCCGCCCGTGGCGGACCGAGCCGCTCGGGGCCGTCCGCGCCCCGGCGCGCGTCGAACGCGTCGTTTCCCAGGTTGGCCGCCACCTGGAAGGCGAGGGCCACGCCCAGGGCCGCGAGGGCCGCGGCCGGGTGGAAGCGCCCCTCGCGCACGGCGAGGGCGGTGCCCACGAGAACCGGCGCTGCACCGACCGGCAGCGTGCGGGGCCGGCAGGCCTGCCACCAGGCCCGGGCCGCCCGGAGATCGGCTACGGCCGCCACGGAAAGCGCCGGAACTCCGGCTCGCGCTTCTCCAGGAAGGCGTCGCGCCCCTCGCGGGCCTCCTCGGTCATGTAGAAGAGGAGGGTCGCGTTGCCCGCGAGCTCCTGGAGACCCGCCTGGCCGTCGCAATCGGCGTTGAACGCGGACTTGAGGCAGCGGATGGCGAGCGGGCTGTGCCGGAGGATGCGCCGGGCCCAGGCGACGCCCGTGGCCTCGAGCTCCTCCACCGGCACGACGGCGTTCACAAGGCCCATGCGCTCGGCCTCCCTGGCGTCGTACTGGTCGCAGAGGAACCAGATCTCCCGGGCCTTCTTCTGCCCGACCACCCGGGCGAGGTAGGAGGCGCCGTAGCCCCCGTCGAAGCTTCCGACCCGGGGGCCCGTCTGCCCGAAGCGGGCGTTCTCCGCGGCGATGGTGAGGTCGCACACGAGGTGGAGGACATGCCCGCCTCCGATCGCGTAGCCTGCCACGAGGGCGATCACGGGCTTCGGAAGGGTGCGGATGGCCCGCTGCACGTCGAGGGCGTTCAGACGGGGCACGCCGTCGTCGCCCACGTATCCCGCCTCCCCGCGCACGCGCTGGTCCCCGCCGGAGCAGAAGGCCTCCGTCCCCTCGCCGCGGAGCAGCACCACACCCACCTCCGAGTCGTCCCGCACCCGGGCGAGCGCGTCGAGGAGCTCGAAGAGGGTCTGCGGTCGGAAGGCGTTTCGGACTTCCGGCCGGCAGATGGTGATGCGGGCGATGCCATCGGCCTTGTGGAGCCGGATGTCCCGGTAGGGGGTCACCTCCTTCCAGGCCGGAGTCGTCGTGGTCAAGGGGTCCTCCTTTCTTCGCGATGGGGGCCGGTCGCCGTCGCCACCCGTGCGAGGAACTCCTGCAGGCGGCGGCCGGTGGCGGCCGGGTTTTCGAGATGGGCCGCGTGGCCGGCCCGGGGAATCACCGCGAGCTCTGCCCGCGGAAGCAGGCACACGAGCTCCCGGGAGGGGGCGTGAAAGCGCGTGTCCTGCTCGCCCACGCAGACCAGCACCGGAACGTGGAGGCCCGGGAGATGCGGGTGCAGCGGCTCCTGGGCCCCGGCCCCCATGCCGCGCAGGGAGCCCGCGAGGCCTTCTGCCCGGCAGCGGAGACGCTGGGCGCGGGCCGCGGCGAGCCAGGCCGCACCGAGGCGCCGCTGGCTGCGGAAGAGCGGCAACGCCATCCACGCGTCCACGAAGGCGGGAACGCCCTCCTCCAGGATCCGGCGGGCGAGTGCCTCGTCCGCCTCGCGCCGGGCGAGGCGCTCGGCCGGATCGGCGAATCCGGCGCGCGCGCCGATCACCGCGACGGACCGGCACCGACGCGGGTGGTGGACCGCGAAGTCGAGCGCCATCCGGCCCCCGAGCGAGTACCCGACGAGGTGGACTGCCGGAAGGCCGAGGGCGTCGAGCACCGCGAGGAGCGACCGGTGCAAGGCCGCCGGCCGCCACCGCTCCGGATCGCGGGGATCCTCGCTTCCGCCGTGGCCCGGGAGGTCGACCCGCACCACGCGCAGGCCCGCGATCTCGCGGGCGAGCCCTTCCATCGACTCGGCGCAGCCGGTGAAGCCGTGGAGGAGGAGGGCCGCCTCGGCGGAAACGGGCCCCTCGTCGACGAGACGCAGGTGGGGCCCGCCGGGCGCGCCGAGGCGGTGTTCCCGGTGCACCGGAGAGCGTCGGCGGGCTGCCGCCGTGCCGACGATCACGCCGGGCTCCTGCCGCGACCTGCGAGCACGGAGCCCACGGCCTCGTCGGCCGCGGCCTCGAGCTCGCGTTGCGCGGCGAGACTCTCCGCCGGATCGATGGGGACGCGGACCAGCGTGCTCCGCCCCGGGCTTCCGGCGGCCTGCCCGATGGCCGCGCCGAGCGCCTCGCCGAGGCGCAACGCATCCGGTGCCTCGGCGAAGGCCATCCCGGCGAGCGCCGCCACCTCGCGAAGGGGCAGCTCCGGCGGGGTGCGAAAGCAGCGCCCGAAGGCCACGGCCTCGCCGAGCTCCGCGATGGGAAGCCGATCGAAGATCCCGCCCCCGCCGTTGTCGAGGACGATCACCACGAGTCGCAGCTCGCGCAGCCGCCGGAGCGCCGCGAGTCCGCCGACATCGTGGGCGAGCGCCACGTCGCCGGTGAGGAGCACGACCGGGCGGTGGGAGCCCGCGGCGGCCACGCCGAGGGCGCTCGAGGGAATGCCGTCGATCCCGTTCGCACCGCGGTTGGCGAGCACCCGGAGAGGCCCGGCGCGGGGCGGCAGCCAGGCATCGCTGGCCCGGACGGGGAGGCTGTTCGACGCGAAGAGGGCCGCCCCGTCCGGAAGCGCGCGGGCGAGGGCCCGGAGGACCTGCGCC
>JALSIO010000037.1 GCA_026989995.1 Myxococcales bacterium | reverse complement strand
GGCTGATCGAGTGGGCCGACGCCGAGCTCTACCGGGCCAAGACCGGGGGCCGCAATCGCTGCCACGTGGTCGCCCTCGAAACCGACCGGTAGTCCGCCCGTCCCCCCGGGCTCGTTCGGACCTCGACACGAGGCCCCACCGCCCCGTCCCGGGCGGACGGCGGGTCACACCGTCCTCGCGCGAACGCCACCCACCGCCGAGGCCCCCGCCGCGCGCCAGCCAACCTGCAGCCCCCGAAAGCCCCCTCGCCCACCGGCTCCCCCGGGGAGAACGGTCCGGTTGCCCACGCCTGCGGTGCGGTCGGTGGGAGCGAGCGAGCCGCCGCCCGTCGCGCGGTGGGGTGCCGGGTCGAGCCGGCGCAGCACGCAGACGCCACCGGCTCGGGCGGCCCTGCGTCCGCGAGCCGCTTCGCGGCGCCTCCGGATCCCGGGCGCCGCTCCGGCTCGGGGGGCGCCCACCGGGGGCCAGCTCTCGAGCCCCAGGCCGGCCCGCGTTTCGATTGAACTGTCGGAGGGGGACGGGTAGAGTGCGCCTCCGAGGGGGGTCCCGTGGGCACACGATCTGCCTCGATCCGGGTGGCGGTGCTGGGTTGCGGCCACTGGGGGAAGAATCTCGTCCGCAACCTCCGGGACCTCGGGGTCCTCGCCGCCGTCGCCGACCCGAACCCCGGGGGCCGGGAACGCGCCCGTGCGCTCGCCCCGGAGGCGCGGGTCTACGAATACCCGGAGGAGGCCCTCGCGGACCCGACCCTCGACGCCGTGGCCATCGCCACGCCTGCGGAGACCCACTTCGCGCTGGCCTGGGCGGCACTCGACGCGGGCAAGGACGTCTTCGTCGAGAAGCCGCTGACCACCCGCCTCGAGGATGCCCGGAAGCTGGTGCGCCGGGCGCGGCACTCCGACCGCATCGTCATGGTCGGGCACCTCCTCGAGTACCACCCCGCGATCCGGCGCATCCGGGAGCTCTGTGTGGACGGCGAGCTCGGTGATCTCCGCTACATCACCTCGAACCGCCTCAACCTCGGCAAGATCCGAACCGAGGAGAACGCCCTCTGGTCCTTCGCCCCCCACGACATCGCCGTGATCCTTCGGCTGGTGGGGGACCTCCCGAGGCAGGTCGTGGCCACGGGCGGGGCCTACCTCTCGCCGAAGGTGGCGGACGTCACCGTCACCCAATTCCTCTTTCCGAGCGGCGTGCGCTCCCACATCTACGTGTCCTGGCTGCACCCCTTCAAGGAACAGCGCCTCGTCGTCATCGGATCCGAGAAGATGATCAGCTTCTGCGACGTCACGAAGGAGCTGGTCTCGTGGAACCTCGAGGTGGACTGGAGCGCGGGGCAGCCGGTTCCCGTCCCCCATGAGGGCACCCCCGTCCCGTACCCGGCGGTGGAGCCCCTGCGGGCGGAGTGCGAACATTTCGTCACCTGTGTGGCCGAGCGGAAGCCCCCCCACACCGACGCGCTGGGCGGTCTCGCGGTGGTGGAGCTCCTCCACGCCGCCCAGCGCTCCATGGATGCCGGCGGCGCGCCGGTGGACGTGGACCCGGGGGCCCTCGGCGAGTTCCGCGACCGGGGGCCGGCTGCCTCGAGCCGCCGCCCCCGGGCCCGCGCCCGGAGAGCCCCCCGCGGTGAGTCCCTCCCCTGAGTTCCCCGGAGTCGAGATCCACGAATCGGCCTACGTGGACGCGCCCTGCGAGATCGGGCCGGGAACCCGCATCTGGCACTTCTGCCACGTCATGGCGGGCTCGCGCATCGGCCGCGACTGCAGCCTGGGCCAGAACGTCTTCGTCGCCGGAGGCGTCGTGATCGGCGACCGGGTGAAGATCCAGAACAACGTCTCGGTCTACACCGGTGTCGTCCTCGAGGACGAGGTCTTCTGCGGCCCCTCGATGGTCTTCACCAACGTCGTCAATCCGCGCAGCGAGATCCCGCGCAAGGACGAGTACCGCAAGACCCTGGTCCGGCGGGGGGCCACCCTCGGCGCGAACTGCACCGTGGTCTGCGGCCACGAGATCGGCCGCTTCGCCTTCGTCGGCGCCGGTGCCGTGGTGACCGGCGACGTCCCCGACTACGCGCTCGTCCTCGGGACGCCGGCACGCCGGGCGGGGTGGATGTGCCGGTGTGGGGTCCGCCTGGCCGAGGGGGCGCCGGAGCTCGTCTGCGGCGCCTGCGGCAACCGCTACCGGGAGCGCGGCGAGATGCTGATGCCCCTGCACGAGGTCCAGGAAGGGTGAAGGTTCCGCTCCTCGACCTGCAGGCCCAGTACGAGGGCATCCGCGGCGAGATCGAGGCGGCCCTGCGGGGCGTGCTCGAGAGCCAGCGCTTCATCCTCGGGCCCGAGGTGGAGGCCCTCGAAGCGGAGATCGCCGCCTACTGCGGGGCCTCCCACGCCGTCGCCTGTGCCTCGGGCTCCGACGCCCTCCTGCTCGCGCTCATGGCGGCCGGGGTGGGGCCGGGGGACGAGGTCCTTTGTCCCTCCTACACCTTCTTCGCCACCGCCGGCTCGGTGGCGCGCCTCGGCGCCCGCCCCGTCTTCGCCGACATCGACCCCGCGACCTACAACCTCGACCCGGAGGCCGCCCGGCGCGTCGCCTCCCGGTGCACGCGCCTCGCAGCGATCCTGCCCGTCCATCTCTTCGGGCGGGCCTTCGACGCGGGTCCCCTCGGCGAGCTCGCCGCCGAGCTCCGGATCCCGCTCATCGAGGACGCGGCCCAGGCCATCGGGGCCAGCGACTCCCGGGGCCGCCGCTGCGGAAGCCTCGGCTTCGCCGGATGCTTCAGCTTCTTCCCCTCGAAGAACCTCGGCGCCTACGGAGATGGGGGCATCCTCACCACCGCCGACGACGAGGCGGCCGAACGGCTGAGGGTGCTGCGCGTCCACGGCGCGAAGCCCAAGTACCACCACCACCTGGTGGGCCTGAACTCGCGCCTCGACGCCCTCCAGGCGGCGGTGGTGCGGGTCAAGCTCCGCCACCTCGACCGCTGGACCGAGGGCCGCCAGCGGAACGCGGCCCGCTACGACGCCGCCTTCCTCGACGCCGGCGCCTGCCGTTCCGGCGAGCCCCTCGACGAGGCCGAGCTGCCGCTGGCCGTTCCCGCGGAGAACCCGCCGGGGGCGCGACACGTCTACAACCAGTACGTGGTCCGGGTTCCCGCGGATCGGCGCGACGCGCTCCGGGCCTTCCTCGCCGAACGCGGCATCGGAACCGAGGTCTACTACCCCCTCGGCCTCCACCAGCAGCCCTGCTTCGCCGACCTCGGCTACAGGGCCGGCGACCTTCCGGCGACCGAGCAGGCCGCGGACGAGACACTCGCGCTGCCGATCTACCCCGAGCTGAGCGAGGCCCAGCTCGACACCGTCATCGGATCGGTGCTCGACTTCCTTCGCGGGCGGTCCTGATCCGGGCCTCCGCGAGGGTGGCCGCGAGCCCCTCCCGAAAGCCCCGAGGTTCGAGGCCCGTCCAGCGGCGGAGCCTTCCGATGTCGGCGACGAGGTCACCCGGCCGGGGCTCCGGCGACACCTCGAAACGCGGCTCCCGGCCGAGGAGCTCGCCGGCGATCTCGGCCATTCGGCGCACGCTCACCGCCTCGGGGCCCGCCACGTTGACCGCACCTGCCGGACCGGCTTCGAGCAGGCGGGCCACGGCCTCGGCGGCATCGTCGACGAAGCAGGGCGAGGTGGTGAAGCCCCCGGGCCGGGGCTCCGCCTCCACCCGGGGCTGCAGGCGCACCGGGCGTCCCTCGGCCACGGCCTTCGCGATGTTCGCCACGAGGCGCCCCCGCTGGCCCGGACCGTAGAGCGCGAAGATCCGCAGGTGGACGACCGGGAACCAGCTCGCCCACTCGTCGGCGAGCCGCTCGGCAAAGGCCTTGGTGCGGGCGTAGACCCCGGTCCCGGAAAGCGGCGCCTCTTCGACCCGCGGCTCCGGCGCGAGGCCGTAGACGCTCCCGCTCGAGGCGTTCAGGAAGCGCGCCACGCCGGCCCGGCGCGCGAGCTCGAGGGCCTGGGCCATGCCCACGGCGCTCACGCGGACCACGTCCAGCGAGCCGGCGGGGTGCTGTCGATCGGCGCCGGACTGCGCGAGGAAGAGCGCGACGTCGTGGTGGCCCGGTTCCGGCAGGGGATCGGGTCCGCCGAGGTCGAGCGCAAGGGTCCGCGACGGAGAAAAGCCCTCCCGCGGGCGATCCCGCACCACGTGGGTGAGCTTATGGCCGTCCCGAAGCAGGCGCCGGGTGACGGCGCGACCGAGGAAGCCGGTGCTACCGAAGATCAGCACGCGCACCGGGCGCCGCCTCCCCTCCCGCGCGGTCCACGGCCTCGGCGATGGCTCGCCCCAGGCGATCCGCGACCCGGGCCGCCGAGTGGTACTTCCGATACCACGCGCGCCCGGCCCGACCGAGCGCTGCCGCCTCCTCCGGGCTCCGGTAGAGGCGGAGCAGGGCGTCCCGGACGGCCTCCGGCTCCCGCACGTTGAGCACCGGCGGAAGCTCCGGAAAGCACCAGCGGTGGCGCTCCTCGTCGAGGTGGAGGAGCACCGGCCGCGCGCAGGCCAGGGCCTTGGGCGTGATGCTTCCGAAGGCGCCGAGATGGAACTGGTCGGCGACGGCGTCCGCGGCCGCCATGTAGGGGACCATCCGCCTGTGGGGAAGGGGCGGAATCCAGCGCACTCGCTCCTCGATTCCGAGCTCCCGGAGGAGCGCGCGGCTCTGCTCGAGGCGCTGGCCCCATTCGACGAAGACCGCCACCGCGTCTCCTTCGATCTCCCGGAGGAAGGCCGCAAAACCCCGGATCAGCCGGTCGTTCCCCTTCTCCCAATCCGGGTGCCGGTCGGGGCCCCAGTGCTGCCGCGCCGGGTGGAAGACGAGGAAGCGGCAGCCCAGCTCCGCCCGGAGCCTCCGCCCCAGGTCCTCTCCCCTCCGGCAGAGCTCGGCCAGATCCCGCTCGTTCACCGGATGGGGAACGAAACGGTAGCGCCGGAGACCGAGCCGCTCGGCCGAGGCGCGGTTGTCGCAGTTGGTGATCAGGACCTCGTCCGCCTCGGCATAGCAGAGCGCGCACTCCCGGCCGGCCGGCGTGTCCTGGAAGGGGAGATGCCGGATGGTCCCGTGCTCGTAGGCCAGGTAGGGACGCTTTCCCGCCGCGAGGGGGAGGATTCCATCGGTCGCGTAACCGATCACGGCGTCGTACTCGCGAAAGAGCGGCCGCCACGCGAGCGCACGCTCGACCACGGCCTCGATCTCGCCTTCCCCGAAGCGCTCGAAGCGCTTCCGGTAGAGCTCCGCCACGTGTCGGCGAAGGTCCGGGCCCGGCGTGGGCTGAGGCGCCGGATTCATCCGGCGCAGACCAGGCAGTGCCCCTATCGCGCGGCGCAGCCGCCGCAGCCCCGGAACGCCCGCCAGCCGACGGCGAAGGCCGCCCCCCGCCCGGCGGAGCCCCCTCCAGGCCGATGGCGCCCCGGGGATCCGGTGCAGGCCGATCCGACGCACGAAGGCGTATCCCCGGGCGCGCAGGAAGCGGAAGGCCGCGAGCGTCCGCCAGCCGAGCGCCGCCCGGATCCTCCGGCCCCGGCGGAGATCCCCGAGATAGGCGATCACGAGCTCCCGCGGCCCCTGCGCGAACCAGCGCGGGCGCCGGAAGCTGCCGAGCTCCGAGCGGCTCCACCAGGGCCGGAAGTGGTCCCCGGTACCGGGAGGGACGTCGGCATCCTCCCATTCCGGACATCCCATCAGGTGGTAGTAGTCGTGGCAGGCCACGTCGCACTCGAAGCCCGCCTCGCGCAGGATCCGGGCGTTCAGGTAGGCGTTGTTCGCGATGTTTCCGAGGTGGAGCACCCGGGGCGGACGCCCGCGGGCATTCCGAAAGGCCGCCACCCAATCGGGCACGGAGGCCTGAGACCGCGGCCCGTTCACCCGCGGATTCCGGCGCCATCGACGAAGTGGCGCTGGAGCCACTCGAGCGACAGCAGCGACCAGATGAGAAGCCGGTGGTTTCTCTCGCCGCGGAAGTGCTGTTCCAGCGTCGCTCGAACCGCGTGCGGATCGAGCCAGGGACGGGACTCCGTTCGCGGGTCGAGGAGGATCTCCTTCACGTACTGCATGGACGGACCCCGGAACCAGTTCTCGTCCGGCGGCGAAAAGCCCTGTTTCGGCTTGGAGGTGAACTCATCGGGGAGCAGGGGCCTCATGGCGCGGCGCAGGATCCACTTGCCTTCGGCCGTCTCGATGTGCCCCGGGGCCTTCTCGAGGTGCCCCCCCATGCGCACCTTGAGCTCGGCCGGCAGCCCGAAGGCCAGATCGGCGAGCGCGTTGTCGAGAAAGGGAACCCGCGATTCCATCGAGTGGGCCATGCTGATCCGGTCTTCGACCACGAGAAAGCCGTGGAGGAAGGTGCGGAACTCGAAGTACAGCGCGCGCACCAGGAGGTTCGACCGCAGGCTCCTCGCGGCATCCGGCTGGGGAGCGCCCTTCATCACCTCC
>JALSIO010000036.1 GCA_026989995.1 Myxococcales bacterium | reverse complement strand
CTTCCGCGGCGACCCGGAGGCCTCGCGGCTCTTCCAGGAGATCCTCGCCGCCGAGCAGCGGGTCACCCGCAACCTCCTGGTGATGAACGAGGTCGGTCTGCTCGGCCGCTACCTCCCCGAGTGGGAGCACATCGTGTGCCGGTGGCAGCACGTCGTCTACCACACCTACACCGTGGACGTGCACAGCATCTTCCTCGTGGAGACGCTCCGACGGCTCCGGAAGGGCGAGTTCCGACTCGAGGTCCCGGACCTCACCGAGCTCTCCCGGGACATCCGGGATCCCGTGGTGCTCTTTCTCGGCTGCCTGTTGCACGACGTCGGCAAGGGCCGGGGCGGAGGGCACTCGCGAAAGGGGGCGGTGCTGGCCCGCGCCTGCTGCGAACGGCTCGGACTCGAGTCGGAGCGCACCGAGCAGGTGGTCTTCCTGGTCGCCGAGCATCTGCAGATGTCGCACGTGGCGCAGCGGCGCGACCTCTCGGACCCGAAGCTGGTCGTGGACTTCGCCCGCCGCGTGGGAACCCGGGACAACCTCCGCAACCTCTACCTGCTGACCTTCGCGGACATGAAGGCCTCGTCCCGCTCCGCCTGGACGGGCTGGCGCCGGCAGCTGCTGCGCGAGCTCTTCGAGCGCACTTCGGAGTTCCTCGAGACCGGGGGCGGAGACCTCGATCGGGCGGCGCGGCTCATCGAAGGCCGCGTGGAACAGCGGAAGGCGGCCGCCCGGGAGGTTCTCCAGCGTGCGGGAACCTCGCAGGAGGAGATCGACGCCTTCTTCGAGTCGATGCCGCGCCGCTACTTCGTCTCCCACACGCCACCGCAGATCGCGCGCCATGCGCAGGTGCTGCTGGCGTACAGCCGGGATCGGGTGGTGAGCACGGCCGTGCGGGAGATGCGGGGCGGCTTCTCGGAGTTCATCGCCTGCGCCGCGGACGTGCCCGGGCTCTACGCCAACGTGGCCGGGGTGCTCACCGCCCGCGGGATCAACATCCTGGGCTCCCACGTCTACACCACGCGCGGGGGGCTCGCCCTGGAGATCTATCGCGTATCGACGCCCGAGGGGGGTGAGCTCGAGCGCCGTGAGGCCTGGCGCAGCGTGGAGTCGATGCTGCAGGCGGTGCTGACGGGTGTCGTCGACGTACGCGAGCTCGTGGCGCGCCGGCGCTCCTCGCTGCTCGCAACCCGCTCGCCTGCATCGGCGCCTCCCACGGTCCATATCACGAACGAGGAGTCGGACTTCTACACCATCGTCGACGTGTCCGCGGACGACCGGCGCGGCCTGCTCTACGACCTGACCCGGACCATCCACGAGCAGGGCTTCGAGATCTTCGTCTCGAAGGCGACGACGGTGCTCGACCAGGTGGCGGACACCTTCTACCTCAAGGACCGGGACGGGCGGAAGGTCACCGATCCGGAGCGCCTCGCGGCCCTTCGGGAGGCGCTCCTGCGCGTCGCCGGAGCCGGCGGAGGGCCCGGCGGGGAGCGCGGCGTTGCCGGCCCCTGAGCTAGGCGTCGCCGCGGCGCGCTTCCTCGAGCACCTGGTCGTCGAGCGGGGTGCCTCCCCGAGGACGGTGGAGGCCTACCGGCGGGACCTCGATCGCTTCCTCGAAGCGATGCGGGCCCGGGGGCGCGGGAGGCTCGCGGAGCTCCGGCCCGAGGACCTGCGCGCCCTTCCGGAGGCGCTGGAAGCGGCGGGCCTCGGTGCCCGCAGCCGTGCGCGCGCCCTCTCCGCGGTGCGCCGCTTCCTGCGCCACGTGCTGCGTGCCGAGCGGGCGGCCGAGCTTCTCGAGGGACTGGCCACCCCGCGCTTCGAGCGCCCGCTTCCCCGGGTGCTCCGGCCGGAGGAGATCCGGGCGCTGCTCGCGGCCACCGATCCCTCGAGCCCGCTGGGGCAGAGGGACCGCGCCATGCTCGAGGTCCTCTACGGCGCCGGCCTCCGGGTGAGCGAACTCGTGGAGCTGCCGCGATCGGCCGTGGACCTCCGGGCCGGGATGGTCCGCGTACACGGAAAGGGGGGCCGCGAGCGGCTGGTGCCGCTCGGCGAACCCGCGCGCCGTGCCCTCGCGCGGTGGCTCGAGGAGGGGCGTCCGGCAGTGCTCCGCGGGGCCCCCCGCCGCACCGACGCGCTCTTCCCCACCGCCCGGGGCGCGGCCATGACCCGGCAGAACTGGACCGAGCGGCTGCGAGCCCTCGCGCTTCGGGCCGGGATCCCGCGGGAGCGCGTCTCGCCCCATGTGCTGCGACACGCCTTCGCGACCGACCTTCTCGAGGGTGGCGCCGATCTCCGCGCGGTGCAGGCCATGCTGGGGCACCGCGACCTGTCCACGACCGAGATCTACACCCACGTGAGCCGGAGGCGGCTGCGGGAGACCGTGGAGCGCCACCACCCCCGAAGCCGGCCACGCCGGCGGGCGGGCCCGTGAGCACGAGGGCCGCGCCGCCGGGGCGAGAGGCCGCGGCCAAGGTCCTCGAGGCGCTCCCGAGGGAGGCCCGCCCCCTCGTGGAGGCGGTGCTGCGGGCGGCGGACCGCCGCGGGGACCGGGTGTACCTCGTGGGGGGGCCGGTGCGGGACTTCCTCCTCGGGCGGCCCATCGCCGACGTGGACCTCATCGTCGAGGACGGGCAGGGCGGAGGGGCCGCCGATCTGGCGCGGGAGGCGGCGCCGCCGGGCGCCCGCGTGATCTCCCACGGGCGCTTCGGGACGGTCCGGATCGAGCTCGATGCCGGGGCCGTGGACCTCGCGACCGTCCGCAGCGAGACCTACGCGCACCCCGGCGCGCTGCCCACGGTGGGTCCCGGGGACCTCTGCGCCGACCTGCGGCGGCGGGACTTCACCGTCAACGCCATCGCCATCCCGCTCTCGGAGGCCGCGCGGCGGGTCCACCCCGGCATCGTCGCCTGCCGGGGGGCGCTCGAGGACCTCGAGCGGGGCATCCTCCGCGTCTTCCATCCGCGCAGCTTCCACGACGATCCGACCCGCGCCTTCCGGGCCGCCCGCTTCGCTGCCCGTCTCGGCTTCCGGCTCAGCCGCGAGACCCGCGGAGCCCTGCGTGACGCGCTGCGGGACGGCGCCTTCGGCTTCGTCTCGGGGGACCGGATCCGCCGCGAGCTCGAGAAGCTCTTCGACGAGTCCACCCCCGAGCTGCCGCCGACGCGGGCGCTCCGGCTGCTGGATTCCTGGCACGTGCTCGGCGCGCTCGAGCCGGGGCTCGACCTGCCGCGGCAGGCACTGGCCCCGCTCCGCCGCCTCGCGCGGGCCCTGGCGGAGCGGCCCTGGCCGCTCGGATCCGTCCGGTGTCCGGTGGTGGGCCTCATCGTGTGGCTGGCCTACGTGACCGCCACGGTGCGCCGGCGCACCCTCGAGCGCCTGGCGGTGCGAGGGGAGCTCGCCGGTCGGATCGCGGGGTTCCCCGCGGAGCGCCGGCAGGTGCTGCGCGCCCTCGGCCGCACCCGGGGGAGGGGGGCCATCGACGCCCTGCTCGGCCGCCTCGACGGGGAGACCCTGCTCGCGCTCTTCGTGACGGCAGACGCGGTCTCGCGCAGGAAGATCGCCCGCTACGCGGCCCTCGACCGCCCCCGGCGTCCGCCGGTGACGGGGCGCGACCTGCTCGGCGTGGGCCTGTCCGGGCCCGCCGTGGGGCGCGCCCTCGCGCGGATCCGGGCCGCCTACCTGGACGGGACCATCCGGGGCCGCGAGGAGGCCCTGGCCCTCGCGCGGGAGCTCGCCCGCCGGGGCGGCCGCAGGCCGGGTCGCGCGGATCTGGTATAGTCGTGCCACCCCCCGCCCGATCTCGAGCCCCGGGAGTCCGGATGAGCGCTTCCGTCGACGGGCAGGCGACGATCGCCTTCGAACCGCTCGTGGCCGACGGCCCCCACCGCTACGCCGTCAAGCTCCCCGTCTTCGAGGGGCCGCTCGACCTGCTGCTCCACCTGATCCGCATCAACGAGGTGGACGTCCACGACATCCCCGTGGCGCGGATCGCCGAGCAGTACGTGGCCTACCTCGAGCTGATGCGGGAACTCAACCTCGAGATCGCGGGCGAGTACCTGCTGATGGCGGCGACGCTCGCCTGGATCAAGTCGCGCATGCTCCTGCCGCGCGAGGAGGAGGCCGCGGAGGCCGAGGAGGTCGACCCGCGGGCCGAGCTGGTGGCCCGCCTGCTCGAATACCAGGCCTTCAAGGAGGCGGCCGGCGAGCTGGACGGGCGCCCGAGGCTCGGCCGCGACGTCTTCCGGGCCGAGGTCGGGGCACCCGGGGAGTGCCCGACGCCCGAGCCGGAGCTGGCCGTGCGCGTCCTGGACCTGGTGGAGGCCTACCGGCGGGTGGTGGAGCAGCAGGCCGAGCCCCCCGCCCCGCACGAGCTCTCCCACGAACCCGTGACGGTCCGGGAGTGCATGCTCGCGGTCATGGCGCGGCTCGAGCGGGACGAGGTCGTTTCCTTCGAGGACCTGCTGGCCGTGGAGCAGGCGCGGGGCGGACGGCGTGCGTGGATGGTGGCTGCCTTCCTCGCCGTGCTCGAGCTCGCGAGATGGGAGGCGCTGCTTCTCTACCAGGGCGTGGACGAGGAGGGCGTTCCGACGGGCACCATCCGCGTGCGCCGCGGACCGGAGGCGGACACGGGACACTGGCGCGACGCCATCTCGGAGGTGATGTGAGGCGCGGAGGGCGGTTTTCGGGCCGGAGCCGCGCGGAGGGCCGCTGGCCATGGACCGCGACGCCCAGCGACGCATCGTCGAAGCGCTGATCGCGGGCAGCCCCGAGCCGGTGTCGGCAGCCCGGCTGGCGCAGATCGTCCCGGAGGCCAACGCCAGCCGGATCCGCGAGCTCGTCGCGGAGCTGAACGCCCACTACGAGGAGACGGGCCATGCCCTCGAGGTCTGGGAGGTCGCCGGCGGCTACCAGCTGCGCACCCGCATCGCCTTCGCCCCCTACCTCCAGGCCCTCCAGCCCAGGCGGCGGGTCCGGCTCTCCCACGCGGCGCTCGAGACGCTGGCGGTGGTCGCCTACCGGCAGCCGGTGACGCGCGCGGAGATCGAGCGCATCCGCGGGGTCGAGGCCGGTCCGGTGCTCCGGGGGCTCATCGAACGCGGTCTGGTGCGGATCCGGGGACACCGGGAGGTCCCCGGTCGCCCGCTCCTCTACGGAACCACGGACCATTTTCTCGAGGTCTTCGGACTCGCCGACCTGAAGGACCTCCCGACCCTGCGGGACCTCCGCGAGCTGGCGGCAGGCGAGGCCGCCTCCGAGGATGCCCCCCCTGAAGCCGAAGCCGCACCCGCGCCGCGGGACCCCGAGGAACCGCTGCCCGGACCCCACGAACTCCACTAGCGGGGGTGGTCCGCGCGTCCGCATCCACAAGGCGCTGGCCGCCGCCGGGGTGGCGTCGCGCCGCGATGCCGAACGGCTCGTGGGCGAGGGGCGCGTCCGGGTCAACGGGCGGCCGGCGTCGATCGGGCAGCGCGTGGACCCGGAGCGGGACCACATCGAGGTCGACGGCCGGGCCGTCCGCCTCGAGGCTCCGGTCTACTGGGTGCTGCACAAGCCGCGCGGCGTGATCACCACCACCCGGGACCCCCAGGGCCGACCGACGGTCCTCGATCTGGTGCCGGCGGGCCGCGCCCGAATCTATCCGGTGGGTCGCCTCGACCGGGAGACGGAGGGGCTGCTGCTGCTGACCAACGACGGCGAGCTCACCCAACTGCTGCTGCACCCATCCGCCGGAAGCGAGCGCGAGTACCGGGTGACGGCGCGAGGTCGCGTGGGTCCGGGGGTCGCGCGGCGTCTCGAGCGGGGGGTGCGGCTCCGCGAGGGGCCCACCGCGCCGGCCCGGGTCGAACACCTGCGCTTCGACCCCGGGGCCGGCGCCACCACCTTCCATCTGACCCTGATCGAGGGAAGGAAGCGGCAGATCCGCCGCGTGATGTCCTACCTCGGCCACCCGGTTCTGCGCCTGGTGCGCGTCCGCATGGGGCCGCTTCGCCTGGGCGACCTCCCGCCGGGCGGGGTGCGGCGGCCGACCCGGGAGGAGCTGCGCGCGCTCGAACGCCTGCGAGCCCGATTCTCGGGACGGCCAAGTCGCAACTCCCGCGAGGAAGGTTGATCTTGCCGGCCGTCCTGGCGTAGGATGGGCGCGCCTGCGTGGGAATCCCCGCAGCTCGGAACAGTTGGGAGTCTGGGAGCAGCAGCTGGGATCAGTTGCGGGCGGTTGCGCGCCGGTTGGGAGCGGTCGGGAGCGGGTCTCGTGCGCCGGCGAGCCGCACCGGACGAACCCGGGCGAAACGGGACGGGGGCGCAGGCCGGGGGTGGAATCCACCGTGAGGTTCCGAGGGCGAGGACGGTCTGCGTGGGCGGCGTGGCACCACGCCATGGGCTTCCGTTCCGCTGCGGCGGCCCCGGTGCTCGTCGCCCTCGGGCTCGGCCCGGCGGCCGGGGCCGGCACCCTCACCGGAATCTGTCCGGATGGCAGTGTCTTCGTGGTGCAGCGGGCGGAGGCGATTCCCTGCTCCCGGCC
>JALSIO010000035.1 GCA_026989995.1 Myxococcales bacterium | reverse complement strand
CATCACCACCTCGCGCACCCCGAAGGCGCGCGCGAGGGGCGCGAGCGCCGAGACGAGCCCGGTGGTGGTGCAATTGGGGATGGGAACCACGAAGCCCCGGTGCCCCCGCTCCCGTTGCTGGCGCTTGACGAGCGCGGCGTGGTCCATGTTCACGCCCGGAACGAGGATGGGAACGTCCTCCTCGTAGCGGAAGGCGGAGGCGGTCGAGACCACCGGCACGACCGGCGCCATGCGCGCCTCGAGCTCCCGGGCGGCGTCGCTCTCCACCGCCGAGAAGACGAGGTCGAGCGACTCGAGGTCGAGGGAATCGGCGGCGACCACCGGCATCCCCTCGAAGGGCGCCGGCAGCGCTTCGTCGCACGCCCAGCGCAGCGAGCCCGCCGCGTCGGTGATGGCCTCGCGGTACGGCTTCCCCGCGCTCCGGTGGCTCGCCGCGAGCGCGACCACCTCGAACCACGGATGCCCGTCGAGGGCCACCAGGAACTGCTGCCCGGCGACCCCGGTGGCACCCACCACCGCCACCCTCTTTCGCTGCCTCTCGCTCATCGGATCCTCCGCCATGGGCTCGGTCGCGCCGGGGGGCGCGGAGGGGCCCGCGCCTAGCGGCCCTCGAAGATCGGTCGCCGCTTCTCGAGGAAGGCCCGGATGCCCTCCCGGTAGTCGCGGCTCTCGAAGCAGGCGCGCACCGAGGCCTCGATCGCGGCCTGGTCCCGCTCGGCCCGAGGTCGCCCGAGCTCGCGCAAGATGCGCTTCACGCTCCGGATGGTGAGCGGCGCATTGCCGGCGATCTCGAGCGCGATCTCGCGCACCCGGGCCTCGAGCTCGGCCTTCGGGTAGACCTCGTTCACGAAACCCTTCCGCGCCATCGCCTCGGCCGGGAAGCGACGGGCGGTGAAGAAGAGCTCCGCGGTCACCGAGGGACCCAGCAGGCGGTCGAGCAGCTCGAGCCCCGCCGGGCTGTAGCCGAGGCCGAGCCGGGCGGCGGGTACCCCGAAGCGCGCGTCGTCGGCGGCGTAGCGGAGGTCTGCCGTGAGCGCGAGGGCAAGCCCCCCGCCGACGCAGAAGCCGTGGATCATGGCGAGCAGTGGCTTCTCGAGCGCGAGCAGCGCGCCGAAGGCCCGGCCGTTCTGCTCCTCGTAGCGGCGCGACCCCTCCGCGCCGAGGCGGGTGGACTCGAACTCGGAGATGTCCGCGCCGGAGACGAAGGCGACCTCTCCGGCCCCGCGGAGGATGGCCACCCGCACCTCGGGGTCGGCATCGATCCGGGCCGCGATCTCGGGGATCTGCCGCCACATACTGGCGGAGATGGCATTTCGCCGCTCCGGGTGGTCGAAGACCACCCAGGCCAGCGGACCCTCCCGCTCGAGGCGCACGACTCCACCCATGGCGCGCGAGGATAGCCAAGGGCGGCGGGCTTCCCGCGGGCCCGGGCCCCGCCGGGGCGGGGCCGTGGGTGGTAGCATGCAGCCCGTGCGCAGCCACCGCGGGCAGCTCGAGCACTTCCGGCGCAGCGAGCGCTCCTGCGTGCTCGCCCGGGGGGGCATGGTGGCCTCGAGCGTGCCCGCGGCGAGCGACGCCGGCGTCGAGATGCTCCGCCGCGGGGGCAACGCGGTGGATGCGGCGCTTGCGGCCGCGGCCATGCTCTCCGTGGCGGAGCCGATGTCCACCGGGATCGGGGGCGACGCCTTCGCGCTCCTCTGGTCCGCCCGGGAGGGCCGGCTCGTGGGGCTGAACGGAAGCGGTCGCGCACCGGCGGCCGCGACCCCCGAGGCCTACCGCGCCCGCGGGCTCGAGGCGATGCCCACCCACGGGATCCTCTCGGTCACGGTGCCCGGGGCGGTGCACGCCTGGGAGACCCTCTCCCGAAGCCACGGGCGCCTCCCGCTCGGCGAGGTGCTCGAGCCGGCCGTCCGCGCCGCACGGGACGGATTCCCCGTGGCCGAGATCGTGGCCCACTACTGGTTCCTCCTCGAGCGGGGCGGGGCCCTGCGGAACGCCGCCGCCCGGGCCACGTTTGCCCCGGAGGGCCGGGCCCCGCGCTTCGGCGAGAGCTTCCGGAACCCGGGGCTGGCCCGCACCCTCGAGCGCATCGCGGAGGAGGGCGCCCGGGGCTTCTACGAGGGACCGGTGGCCGAGGCGATCGCGCGCACCTCCGAGGAGGAGGGCGGACTGCTCTCGCCTTCGGACCTCGCCGGGGTCGAGAGCAGCTGGGTGGAGCCCCTGACCCTCGACTACCGCGGCGTCACGGTGGCCGAGCTTCCGCCCAACGGGCAGGGCATCACCGCGCTGATCGCGCTCGGCATCCTCCGGGAGCTTCCCCCGCCGCCGGAGGACGCCGAGGCCGAGTCGGCGCTGGCCTGGCACCACCGGATCGAGGCCGTGAAGCTCGCCTTTGCGGACCGCAACACCTACGTGGCCGACCCCGAGCACGCCCACGTGCCCGTCGAGGCCCTCCTCGACCCGGGCTACCTCCGCCGTCGCGCAGCCCTCGTCGGGCCCAAGGCGCTGCCCGGCGCCGTGCCCGGCCTCGGCCGGGGCGACACCGTCTATCTCTGCGCGGCCGACGCCGACGGGAACCTCGTCTCCTTCATCCAGAGCCTCTTCATGGGCTTCGGGTCGGGCATCGCCTGCGGGGAGACCGGCGTCCTGCTCCAGAACCGGGGCGCGGGGTTCACCCTCGACCCGGCCCACGCGAACTGCCTTGCGCCGCGCAAGCGGCCCTTCCACACCATCATCCCGGGGATGCTGCTCCGCGGCGGGATCCCCTGGATGGCCTTCGGCATCATGGGCGGCGACGTGCAGGCCCAGGCGCACGTCGCCTTCGTCTCGAACGTGGTGGACCACGGCCTGAACCCCCAGGAGGCGCTCGACGCGGCGCGCTTCCGCTACCTCGAGGGAAACCGGGTCGTGGTCGAACGCCCGGGGGCGCCCGCGCTCGAGGGGGGCACCCTCGGCGAGCGCCTCGCCGCCTGGGGGCACGAGGTGGTCCAGCCGGCGCCCATCGCCGCGGAGCAGTTCGGCGGCGGGCAGGCGATCGCGGTGGAGGAGGGCGGCGTCCGCGTGGGGGGCAGCGACCGCCGCAAGGACGGCTGCGCCCGGGGGACCCTCGATTGAGCGGAAGCGATCGCGTGGACGTCAGCCGGACCGCCCTGCGGGAGGCGCGCATCCGCCAGACCGCGCGCGTCCGCATCACCCTGCTGCGCCACGCGGAGCCCGACTGGGTCCCGGGCGGCGGCGCAGCGGTGAACGACCCCGGGCTCACCGAGCACGGCCGGCGCCAGGCCGAGGCGGCCGCCAAGGCGCTCGCCGGCGAGGGCATCGATGCGCTCTACGTGAGTCCGCACCGCCGCGCCCGCGAGACGGCTGCGCCCCTCGAGGCGCTGCTCGGCCGGGAGGCCGTGGTGGTGCCCGATCTCCGGGAGTTCGGGATCCACATCGAGGGCCTGCGCCCCGACGAGGTGGAGGAGCGCTTCGCCGAGCTCTCCCGGAGGCCCCTCCGGGAGCACTGGTCCGGCTGGCCCGGGGAGGAGACCTTTCCGGAGTTCCACGAGCGGGCGACCCGGGCCCTCCACGACGTCCTCGCCCGGCACGTGATCCGCCCGGAGCGGCTCGACGACTTCACTGTCTGGCACCTGCCCGAGGAGCCGGTCCACATCGGCATCGTGGCCCACGGCGGGACCAACGCCGTGCTCCTCACCCACCTCCTCGACATCCGTCCCGTGCCCTGGGAGTGGCTCCGCTTCGACGCCGAGCTCGCGGCCTACTCGGTGGTGCAGGCCCGGGCGCTCGGCGAGCGCGGCTTCGTGTTCACGCTCCAGAACTTCAACGAGCTCGACCACCTCCGCGCCGCCGGCCTCCGCTAGGAGCGGGGCGGGGCGCTCAGGCGGCCCGGGCCACGGCCGCGTCGATGGCCTCGCGGAGGACGGCCGCCGCGGTGCGGATCTGCGCCTCGCCCACCACGAGCGGCGGGCCGAGGCAGATCACGTCCCGCGCCGGGTCGCCGCCGCCCGGGTAGAAGAAGACGCCCCGCTGCAGGGCTTCGACGACCACCCGGCCGGCAAGCCGGGCCTCCGCCGGGAAGGGCTCGAGGCGGTCGCGGTCGCGGACGAGCTCGACGGCCTGCAGGAGTCCCCGGCCCCGGATCTCGGCCACGTGGGGGTGGTCGCCGAGCTCCGCCTCGAGGGCGCTCGCGAGCACCGCGCCCATCCGGGCGGCGCGCTCGACGAGCTCTTCGCGCTCGAGGATGTCGAGCACGCGGTCGGCCGCGGCGCAGCCGGCCGGGTGCGCGCCGTAGGTGTAGTACATGAACTCGTCCCCGCTTCGAGCGAGCTCGGCGACCACTTCCTCCCGGGCGAAGACGCCGCCCATGGGCGCGTATCCCGCGGCGAGCCCCTTGCCGCCCACCAGGATGTCCGGGGTGACGCCGAAATGCTCGACGGCGAAGCGCCGGCCCGTCCGGCCGAAGCCGGTCATGACCTCATCGGCGATGAGCAGGATGCCGTGGTTCCGGCAGATCTCCGCCACCGTCGGCCAGTAGTCGTCGGGCGGCACCAGGGCGCCGGCGGTCGAGCCCACGATGGGCTCGGCGACGAAGGCGGCGATCCGATGCGCCCCCTCGCGCGCCACGATCTCCTCGAGAAAGCGCGCGCAGGCCACCTCGCACGCCGGCCGGCTCAGGCCCAGCGGGCAGCGCAGGCAGTAGCAGGCCGGCGCCTTGGGCCAGGGCGGTAGGAGCGGCTCGAGGCCCTGCCGCCGTTTCGGATGGCCGCCCACCGCCAGGGTGGCCAGGGTGGTGCCGTGGTAGGAGAGCTCCCGCCCGATCATCTGCGTTCGCTGGTGCTCGCCCCGGGCGACCTGCACCTGCCGGGCGAGCCGGAGCGCCGCGTCCATGGACTCCGAGCCGCCGGAGGTCAGGTACACGCGGGTGATTCCCGGCGGGAGCCAGCGTTCCTGGAGCCGGGCCACGAGGCGCACGCGGCTCGGGGTGGAGAAGACGGGAACCACGTAGCCCTCGGTCTCGAGGGACCGCGCGACCGCCTCCGCCACCTCCCGGCGGCCGTGCCCGACGTGCGCGAGGATGGCCCCCCCGGCGGCGTCGAGAAGCCGGCGACCATCCGCGAGCACCAGCTCGCACCCCTCGGCCCGCTCCACGTGCAGGGGAGGCCCGTGGCCGGTGGGGATGAAGGGAAGCCGGGACGCGTCGGGTCGGGCACTCACGCCGGCATGCTACCACCGCCCCGCCCGCTGCCCCGGGGACCTGGGCCCGCGCTGCGGTCTCCGCCCGCCCCGCCCCTGCGGTCCGCGCCGTCGTCTCCGCCCGCCCCGCCGCCCTGACGGGCCCCGGAGGCCGCGAGCGCGGCGCGCAGGGCGGCGCAGAGATCGAGGGCCGCGAAGGGCTTGTCCACGAAGGCGGCCGCTCCCGCCGCCCGGGCCCGCTCCGAGAACTCGCGGCCCCCGAAGGCGGCGGTCAGGACGACGGGAACCCGTCGGTGGCGTTCGCGAAGCGCCGGGAGCAGGTCGAAACCGCTTCCGTCCGGGAGCTGCACCTCGGCCACCACAGCCGCGATCGCCTGCCGGTCCAGGAGCCGCAGGGCCTCGGCGAGGGTGGCGACGGCCACGCTGGTGAAGCCCTCGAGCGCCAGGAGCTCGCCGAGGAGCTCCCGCATCTCCGGGTCGGCGTCCACCACGAGGATCGGCTCCACGGGGCCCTGCCACAGCATCAACCGTGCCCGCGGGAGGCGGGAGGGCGTCGCGTCCGGGCCCCGCCACCGCCCCCCTCCGCCCCACGCCCGCCTCGGCGCGGGGCGCCGTGCCCCGCGCCCCAACCCGTCCCCGGTCCGGGTACCTTCCCGACGAGCCCCCTCCGCGTCGGGAGGGAGGGGACGGCGGCCCGCCGGCCCCGTTCGGAGGCGGGGAGTCGCGGGCGGAAGGAGGTGTGCCGTGGGGGATCGGATCGAGCGCAGCGACGAGGAGTGGCGCCGCCGGCTCACGCCGGAGCAGTACGCCATCTGTCGGCAGAAGGGGACGGAGCCGGCCTTCACCGGGCGGTACTGGAACTGCAAGGACGACGGCGTCTACCGCTGCGCGTGCTGCGGGGCGGAGCTCTTCGACTCGCGCGACAAGTACGACTCCGGAACTGGCTGGCCGAGCTTCACCCGGCCGGCGCGTGAGGCGGCGCTCCGCACCGAGGAGGACCGGAGCCACGGCATGGTGCGCACCGAGGTGCTCTGCGCGCGCTGCGACGCCCACCTCGGGCACGTCTTCCCGGACGGCCCCCCGCCGGCCGGGCTGCGGTACTGCATCAACTCCGCGGCCCTCGACCTCGCGCCGCGGGACGCGGCCTCCGGCTCGCGCTGAGCCGCAGCCGCCGCGGGTGGGGCGCGCGGTGCGAGCCCGCGGCCCCGCCCGCCGACGGGCTCAGTCGCGCGGGAGCAGGGAGTTCAGGCGCTCCACGGCGTCGAGGTACTCCTCGACGAGGCCCTGGATCACCTCCCGGCAGGTGCGGATCTCCTTCATGGAGCCCACGATCTG
>JALSIO010000034.1 GCA_026989995.1 Myxococcales bacterium | reverse complement strand
CCGCGGAGCCCCTCTTCCGGATGCAGGCAGTAGTCGGTGACTCCGACCACCCGGTCGCCGAGCCCGAGCGCGAACAGCGACTCGGTCAGGCTCGGAACCAACGAGACGATGCGGCGGGCTCCGGGCGAGAGCGTCACGGCGCGAGGCGGATCCGCAGCACCCGGCCCTCGAGCCGGGCCGACACGACATGGTGTCTGCTCAGAGGCTCCGGGAGCACGAGCCGCCTCTCGCTCGGGCCAAGCCCGATGCGGAGCTCGCCGTCGTCCTCGACGACGCGCAGGTCGTCCTTGCGGGCGCCGGGCAGGTCGAGCTCGACCAGGACGTCGGGACCGCACCGCCCCAGGCGAAGGGGAGGCGCCGTCGTGAGGCGGGCGGCCGGGTCCCGCTCCCCGTAGAGCTTTTCTCCGAGCTCGCGGAGTGCGCTCAGGCCCACCGGCTCGCGGGCTGCCCGGGGGAGGCGGAGCAGCGGCACCGGAAAGGTGGCCTCGATCTCGGCGAGCTCTCGCCGCTCCCGCTCGAGCCAGCGACCGAGCCCGGCGCCACCTGCCAGGGGCCCGAGCAGGCGATTGGCGACCACGGCATCGGTGGCCACCCCGTGGACCGAGAGATGGGACCACGCGCGGCGCGATTCGGCCACGACCACCCGCGCGGGGGTCAGCACCAGGCGCGCCGAGGTGCGCTCGGCGTCGGTGAGGATCTCGCGCACCGCCACCGAGTCCCGGTGGAGCGATTCGAGGCCGTCGAGCGCGGCCTCCCCGGGCACCAGGCTCCCGAGCCCGGCTCCGAGGAGCAGCGGCCGCACCCGGCGAAGACCCCGGCGCTCGAGATCGAGGAGCCGGTCCGCGACAAGGCGGAGCACCTCGGGCAGCCGCAGCAGGCGCAGGGCGGAGCCGGTGGGCGGGCAGTCCACGACGCACAGATCGAAGGCACCGAGCCGCTCCACCTCACCGATCGCCCGCAGCGCCACGAGTTCCTCCAGGCCCGGGAAGAGCAGCAGCTCCTCGGCGACCACCTCGTCCACGTCCGAGCGGAGCAGGGCCCGGAGCCAGCGGGCCACGGCCTCCCAGGACCGGGCGAGCTCTCCCAGGGCATCGACCTCCCAGGCGGCCAGGCCGGGTGCGATGGGACGCAGGCGCCCGCCCACCTCCGCGCCGAGGGCGTCCGAGAGCGAGTGGGCCGGGTCCACGGAGAGCAGTGCCGTGCGGTGGCCGCGCGCGGCGGCGGCGAGGGCCGTGGCCGCCGCCACCGTGGTCTTTCCGACACCTCCCTTGCCCACCGCGAGGATCACGCGCATGCGCCACCTCCCGCGGCGCCACCCGGCACCTCGGCCACGAGCTCGATCTCGAGCACCTCGTCGCGGTACTCCGCCCGGCGCAGCCCGAAGCCCGCCAGGGAGCGAGGCAGGGGGATCGCCCGGCGCCGCCCCCTCGAGCGGATGACCAGCTCGTCGTCGACGAGGACCACCTCGAGGGTGCGGCGGTCCGCGCCGGGAAGCGGGACCACCGCGCGCGCCGTCCCCGCAGACCGGCGGAAGCGAACGCGCGGAGAGCGACCCAGGAGGTCCTCGGGCCGGCGCCGCCCGAAGAGCTCGGCTCCGTGGTGCGCGAGCGCCTCGAGACCCACGACCTCGTCGTCGCGCAGCGGCGCCAGAAGCACGGGGAGCGGATCGAAGGCCGCCACGGCCTCGGCCAGGCGCGCGGATTGCTCCTCGAACCACTCCGGGGGCGCACCCCGGGCCGCCTCGGGCAGGATCCGGTTCACGATCACCGCGTCCACCGACACCCCGAAAAGACAGAGGTCCGCATGGGCGCGCCGTGCCTCCCGCGTGGACAGGCGATCCGGGTTGAGCACCAGGCGGACCGAGGTGTCGCGGGAGGTGAGCCGCCGGTGCAGGCGCCGGAGGTCGCCGTAGAGAAAGCGCTCGAGCTCCGCCAGGGCGGCCCCGTCGGGAAGACCGGCATGCCCCATCCGGCGGGCCAGCGGGGCCGCCGCGGCGGCCACCAGGCGCTGCACCCGGAAGAGCACGCGCACCAGACCCCGGGCCACGTCGGGAAGGGTGACCAGTCGAAGCGCGCCGTCGGTGGGGGCACAGTCGATGACCAGGAACTCCGCGGCGACCTCTCGAGCGAGGCGCTCCGCGGCCAGCAGCGTCATCAACTCCTCGGTGCCGGGGAGGTTCGCCATCTCCTCGGCCTCGAAGTGATCGATCCCCTCGGCGGCGAAAAGCTCCGTCAGGTAGCGGTGGATCCGCACCCAGCGGGCGTCGAGCTCCCCACGCGGGTCCACCTCCACCGCGTGGAGGCCCGGCAGCAGCTCCCGTGGGCGAGACGAGAGCTCGCGGTCGAGCACGTCGCCCAGGCTGTGGGCGGCATCGGCCGAGGCCACCAGGGTGCGTCGACCGCACTGCGCGGCGTGGATGGCGGTGGCCGCCGCCGTGGTGGTCTTTCCCACCCCGCCCTTGCCCGTGTAGAGGACGCGCCGCACGCGGCAACGGTATCACGCAGCCCGTGTGCCCTCCCCGCGGCCCGACCGCCGGAGCGGCCATGCCGGGCGAGCGGCTCCGGGCTCCGGGGGGAGCTCGTCGCGAGCGGGCTCCCGCGCGGCGGGTTCCCGCTCGAGGATCGGTCGCGTGGCGCGGTGTTCACACCGCGGGCACTCGCTCAGGAGAACCCGACCCCGGTCCACCACCTCGTCGGTGCGCACCTCGTGGAATCCGCACACGACGCATCGTCGCACCGTGCGCGGGGGTGAGATCGCGGCGATCTGCATGTCTGGCTCCTCCCCTCCGGACCCTCGCCTCCCGGTCGTCGCTCTCGTCCCGGGCGTCCGGGCGTGCGGGCGTCCCCGGCGCCTGGTCGGAGCGCGCGGGTGCGCCGGCCAGCACCGGGCCACGGAAGGCATCGTGCCATGGCCGCGCGACGGATCCGGTCACGGAAGGGAAGGGGCGGAGCGGCTATCCTCCCTCCATGTCCGACGACGGTCCCTCCGACCTCCGCGCGGCGGTCGCCGACCGCTGGCTCTCCCAGAACCGCCCCACCCACGGGGCACTCGCCGAGAAGCGGCGGCTCGCCGCGGCCATGCGCGACGTGATCGAGCACCTCGTCACCAGCGATGCGCCGGAGGAGGAGCTTCGGATCGCCGCGGACCGCCTCGAGAGCTATGCCGCCCACCTGCGGACCCACCCCCGGGCGCCGGGAATGTGGGGCACCCCGGAGAGCTCCACCGCCGGCTCGCCAGGGGGCTTCTTCGACTTCAGCCCGCTGATCGGCCTCGCCAACCCGCTCGCTCCGCCCATCCGCATGACCGAGGTGGGCAAGGACCGCGTGCGTGCCGAGGCCCGCTTCAGCTCGGCCTACGAGGGACCGCCCGGCCACGTCCACGGCGGCTACGTGGCCGCCGCCTTCGACGAGGTCCTCGGCTTCGCCCAGACCCTCACGGGGCAGCCGGGCATGACGGGTACGCTCACCATCCGCTACAGGCGGCCGACGCCGCTTCACACGGATCTGGTCTTCGAGGCGTGGGTCAAGGGCATCGAGGGCCGCAAGATCTTCGCGGAGGGGCGCTGCCTGGCGGGCGACCGCCTCTGCGCCGAGGCCGAGGCGATCTTCGTATCGGTCCAGCTCGACCGCATGCGTGAGATGGCGGAGGCCCGGGACGCGAGGAACCGCTCCGAATGAGGCCGGCTCCTCCGCCGGCCGCGGGGTTGCGGCGGGCGGTGGCCCCCCCGGCCGCCGGGTGCGTCCTGCGGGTCGCCGGCCTCGTGCCCGTGCTCCTGATCGCCGCCGGATGCACGACCCGCACCCCGCCCCCGCTCGCCTGCCCTCGGGTCGCCTCGGCACTCCCATGTCCCGAGGGGACCGCCGCCGCGTGGCCACACCCCGCCGGTGGCACGCTGCTCCTCTGCCGCGACGTGCCCCGCGGCGACCTGCACGTGGTGGAAACCGATGGAGCCTGCCGCGTGCGCATCGAGGGGCGACTCCGGCGCGGGCTCCGCGATGGGACCTTTCGCTTCTGCGATGCCGCGGGCACGGTGCGGAAGGAGCAGGTGTGGAGCGCGGGCCGGGCCACCGGGACGCTGCGCCTCTACGCGGAGGACGGCTCCCCCGAGCTCGAGGCCCACCTCGTCGACGGGCTCCTCGACGGCCCCTGGACGCGCTTCCACCCGAGCGGATCGGACGCCGGGGGTGGCCCCCTCCCCGCCGAGACCGGCGCCTGGAGGGAGGGCCGGCGCCACGGAACCTTCCGGCGCTTCGACCGGGAGGGCCGCCCCGTGGCCGAGGACACCTGGCGCCACGGCCGCCTGGAGGGCCCCTGGCGCCGCTTCCACCCGGACGGCCGCGTGGCCGCCATGGGTGAGCGGCGGGCCGGCGAGACCGAGGGCGTGGTCCGCCGCTTCGACCGCGAGGGACGGCTGCTCGAGGAGACCGGCTACCGCGGCGGGATCCTGCACGGCGTCCACCGGCGTTTCACCGGCTCCGGAACGCTCCGGCTGGAGGAGAACTGGCGCAACGGGCGCCTGCACGGCGTACGGCGGGAGTGGGACGACTCCGGTCGCCTCCGCCGCGAGGAACACTACCGCGAGGGTGAGCGCGACGGGCCGACCCGGATCCTTGCGCCCGAGGGCCACGTGCGCGAGGAGATCCACTACCGCCGCGGACGCCGGCACGGACCCTACACGCTCTGGCACGCACCCGGGCGTGCGGCCCGGGTGGGAAACTACGAAGACGGGCGCCCCATCGGCGTCTTCACCGAGCAGGACCCCTTCGGGCGGGTGACCGGGGTGCGCGAATACCGGGGGCCGTGTAGCGAGGGCGGGAGGCTCGTCTACGAGGCCACTCCGAGCACGCGTGCCGAATGGTGCCAGCGCACGGGTGACGACGGGAACCCGCGCAAGCACGGCCCCTTCGCCCTCTACGCCCCGCCCGACGGCGCAGGGGACGCGCTGCCTGACGAACCGGGGCTCGTGCCCGAGGGGTGGTGGACCCGCTGGCGCGAGCGGGGGCCCCTGCTCGAACGTGCCCACTACCGGGACGGCGCCCTCGACGGCCGCTTCGAGCGATTCGACCCGAACGGCGTGAAGGTCGCCGAGGGGCGATACGAGATGGGGCGCCGGACGGGTCTTTGGACCTTCCGGCACCCGACCGGTGCGCTCGCCGAGCGCGGCACCTGGAAGAACGGTCGCCGCCACGGCCACTTCGTCCACGCGGGCGAGACGGCTGCGGTGATCGCCGAGGGCGAGTACCGGGAGGGACGGCGGGTTGGACGCTGGCGGTTCCGCCCGTCCGAAGGCGGCCCGGTGCGAACCGTCCTCTATACCCCCGCCGGCGCCACCGGACCCTGAGCGGGGGCTCGCGAATGCAGGAGCGTCGGGGTGGGGCGGCGCGGAGCCGCCCGGGCGCCGGGCCGCCGGCTACCGGGCGTTCAGGAGAGTTCCCGCTTCAGGATCTTGCCCGTGGGCCCCTTGGGCAGGCTGTCGCGGAACTCCACGATGCGGGGGTACTTGTAGGCCGCAAGGCGCTCCTTGCACCAGGCGATGAGCTCGTCCTCGGCGAGCTTCGCGCCGGGGGAGAGGGCGACCACGGCCTTCACCTCCTCACCGTGGCTCTCGTGGGGCACACCGATCACCGCCGCCTCCACCACCGCCGGGTGCTCGTAGAGCACCTCCTCCACCTCGCGCGGGTAGACGTTGAAGCCGCCCCGGAGGATCATGTCCTTCTTCCGGTCGACGATGAAGTAGCAGCCGTCCTCGTCGCGATAGCCGATGTCACCGCTGTGGAACCACCCGCCCCGCATCGCCTCCTTGGTGGCGTCCGGACGCCGCCAGTAGCCCTTCATGACGTTGTGTCCGCGAATGCAGATCTCGCCGCGCTCGCCCTCCGGAAGGGGGCGGTCCCGGTCGTCGAGGACGGCCATCTCCACCCCCCACACCGGGTAGCCGATGGAGCCGGGCTTCCGCGGCCGGGTCAGCATGTTGAAGCTCGCCACCGGCGAGGTCTCCGAGAGCCCGTAGCCCTCCAGGATGGCCACGCCGAAGCGCTCCTCGAAGGCGCGCATCACCTCGAGCGGCATGGGTGCGCCGCCGGTCATGCACAGCCGGAGCTTCGAGAGGTCGAACTTCTCGCCGCCCTCGTGGTGGAGCAGGGCGAAGTACATGGTGGGAACCCCGGCGAAGAGGGTGACCCCGTGGTCCTGCATCAGCCGGAGGGCATCGGCCGGCGTGAACCGGGGCAACAGCGTGAAGGTTCCCCCCGCCGCGAGGGTGGCGTTCTGGATACAGGTCTGCCCGAAGGAATGGAAGAGCGGCAGCGTGGCCAGCGCCACCTCGTCCCGCGAGAGCTCCACGAGGCGCGGGACCACCACCGCGCAGTTCACGAACAGGTTCGAGTGGGTCAGCTCCGCGCCCTTGGGGCGACCGGTGGTCCCCGAGGTGTAGAGGATCACCGCCGTGTCGTCCGGGCTGGTGGGGTGCAGGGCGTCCAGCGGATCTCCCCCGGCGAGAGCCCCGAGCGTGTTGCTCCCCTCGCCGGAGGACGGCA
>JALSIO010000033.1 GCA_026989995.1 Myxococcales bacterium | reverse complement strand
GGGGCTCCCAACCGCGCCCGGGCGCCCGGGCTCCCGGCCCTCCGGGATCCCGGGACCCGGTTCCGGACCCGGGTCGCGGTTCCGTTTGTTTGGTGGGGAGCGCCTCCTTCCTTCGGTCGGCTGTAAAGTTGCTGTATGCTGGCCCAATGGAAGCGAAGGCGGGTGGGGGGCGTCGCGAGCGGAAGAAGCGGGAGGTCCGGAACCGGATCGCCGAGGCGGCCTGGCGCCTCTTCCACGAGCAGGGGATCGACGCCACCACGGTGGACCAGATCGCCGAGGCGGCGGACGTCTCCCAGAAGACGGTGTTCAACCACTTCCCCACCAAGCAGGCGCTCGTCCACGAGCTCGCAGCCCGGCTCCTCGACCTCCACCGGAGCGCCCTCGAGGAGGAGCGCCAGCGCACGGCGCCGGTGCACGACCAGCTCGGCGCCTTTTTCGCCCGCGCGGCGGAGACCCTGGAGCGGGGCGACCCGCTGCTCCGGGAGCTCGTCCTCGACGTCATGCGCGACCGCGCGCCCGCGGGCCCGGGGGCGCGGTCCATCGCGGAGATGCAGGCCGCCTTCGCGGGCATGCTCGCGCGGGGCCAGGAGCGGGGCGAGGTGCGCCGGGACGTGGACGCACAGCTCCTCGCGGAGACGGTGGCGGCCCTGCTGACCGGGATCATCATCAACTGGGTGAACCAGAGCCGCTACCCGGTGGGGCGGCGCCTCGAGACCCTCCGGGAGCTGCTCGGCGACCTCCTCCGCGGCCCGGGCTCCTCCGGCCCGGCGGGGAGCGCCTCCGCGTAGGCGGCAGGCCTGCGCTCCGCGTGGTTGTCGAAGGGCCCCCGGCCGAACCACTCGACGTCCTCGAAGCCCGGGACGAGGGACGAGGGCGAAGACCACACCGATGCGGGCGAGCTCGGCCAGGGCCCGGTGGATGTCCACGTCGTTCCAGACCAGGAGGTCGCCGCTCGGAAGGCAGTCGAAGACCTGCAGGAAGCGGACCCGCACCGGATCCCCGTCCACGCCGAGCTCCTGCCGGACACCACCCGGACGCCGTGCTCGTTGGTGCGCCGCCCTCCTCCGGCTCGGCCCGCACCGCGAGATCCGCGATCCAGGGGCTTCCCGTGGAGAGGGGCCGGACCTCCCGGTGGAGGCCGGCGATCCACCATGGGTCCTGGTCCTCGAGGTAGCTGGCGTCGGACCACCGGACGACCACCGCCGCAACCAGGTTCTCGCCCGGGCGGAGCGCGGCGGTGACGTCGAACTCCTGCGGGAGCCGGGCGTCCCTCCCGAAGCCCACCGGCTCGCCGTTCACGCGGACGTAGTGGACGCTCTCGGCACCGCCGAAGTGGAGCACCGCCCGACGACCCTCGAAGGGCGCGCGAAGGCGGAAGCGGCGCCCGTAGATGCCCGTGGGGTTGTGCCCGGGGACCCGCGGCGGCGGGCCGGGAGAGGGCATCTGGATGTTGGTGCAGTGCGGCCGGTCGAATCCCTGGACGGTCCGGTTCCCGGGCACCCACCTCCCTCGGCCGGGCGCCCGTCTCCCGCACCCGGGTGCGCGTCTCCGGCGCCGGAGCGTCCGTCTCCCTCGCCGGGGCCCCGGTCCGAGCCCACCGACGGACGCCGACTCCGGCCACCGGAGGGCGGAGGATGGGACGCCCCTCGCTTGCGCTCCCCCCGACCCTCGGCCACCCTGCGCGGCGATGCACTTCTCCCTCCAGCTTCCCACAGACCGGGTCGAGGCGGGTGAGGAGTTCGTGGGCTTCGAGGCGGTGGCGGAGGTCTCCCGCGCCGCCGAGGCCGCCGGCTTCGACGCGGTCTTCGTGACCGATCATCCCTTCGCACCCGACCGCTGGCTCGCCGAGGGAGGGCACCAGGCGCTCGATCCCTTCGTCGTGCTCTCCACCGCCGCCGCCGCGACCCGGCGACTCCGCGTGCAGACCCACATCCTGGTCGCGGGCTACCGAAACCCCTTCCTGACCGCGCGCGCCGCGGCCTCCCTCGACGTCCTCTCCGGCGGCCGCCTGCTCCTCGGCATGGCGGCGGGCTACCTGCGGGGCGAGTTCCGCGCACTCGGCGTGGACCCCGACGAGCGCAACGAGCTCGCCGACGAAGCGATCCGCGCGATCCGCGCGGCCTGGACCGGACAGAGCGTGCGCTTCCGCGGGCGGCACTTCGAGGCCCGCGGCAACACCATGCTCCCCCAGCCCGTGCAACGGCCCGGCCCGCCGATCCTGGTGGGCGGCAACAGCCGGCGGGCGATCCGGCGGGCGGTGGAGCTCGGCGACGGCTGGGTTCCCTTTCCGAGCCCGAAGACCTTCGCCCCCCACGTGCGCACCGCGGCCGTGGAGACGCTCGAGGACCTCGCCCGCCGCATCGACTACGCCCGCGAGCACGCCGAGCGCGTGGGCCGCACGGCCCCGCTCGAGATCTCCTTCAGTCCCCTCTCCCTCACCGTCTACGGCCGCGGAGACTACGAGCCCGGGGCGCTGCGCGACGAGATCGCGGCCCTCACCGACCTCGGCGTGGGCCGCCTCACGCTGGGCCTCCGCGGCCGGAACCGCGGGGAGCTCCTCGACGCCATCGCGCGCTTCGGCGAGGAGGTGATCGCCCCGGTGAACCGGGAGCTCGGGTGAGGGGCGCCCTCGCGCTGGTCCGGACCGCCCGGTCGCTCGGCGCCACCGTGTGGTTCGCCAACCCGGGCACCACCGAGATGCCCCTCGTGACCGCCCTCGACGAGGTGCCGGGCACCCGCGCGGTGCTCGGGCTCTTCGAGGGGGTGTGCACCGGCGCCGCCGACGGCTATGGCCGGATGACCGATCGGCCGGCGGTGACGCTGCTGCACCTCGGCCCCGGCCTCGCCAACGGCCTCGCGAACCTCCACAACGCGCGCCGCGCCCGGAGTCCGGTCCTGAACGTGGTGGGCGACCACACCACCTGGCACCGCGACGCCGACGCGCCGCTCACCTCGGACATCGCGGCACTCGCCGGCACCGTCTCCGCCGAGGTCCGGAGCTCCCGACGACCGGACGACCTCGCGCGCGACTTCGCAGCCCTGCACGCCCGCGTGTCCGCGTCACCCGGGTGTGTGGGGACCCTGATCGCGCCGGCGGACTGCCAGTGGGCGGAGTCCGGCCCGCCCCCGGCCGAGGCCACCCTCCCCCGGCCCGAGCCCCGCCAGCCGCCGGCCGAGCGGGTGGCCGAGGCCCTGCGCCGGCTGCGGAGCGCCACCCGCCCGGTGCTGCTCGTGGGCGGCCTCGCCCTTCGGGAGGAGGGACTCGCCGCCGCCGCCCGGGTCGCCGCGGCCACCGGCGCGCGCCTGGTCTGCGAGACCTTTCCGGCCCGGCTCGAGCGCGGTGCCGGGCGCCCGGCCGTGGAGCGCCTCGGCTACTTCCCCGAGCAGGCGCTCGCCCAGCTCGCCGGGGTGGACCTGCTCCTGCTCGCCGGGGCGCGCGAGCCGGTGGCCTTCTTCGGCTATCCGGACGCGCCGAGCCGGCTCGTTCCCGAAGGCTGCGGCGTGGCGACCCTCGCCAGCGACGCGGAGGATCCGCGCCCCGCCCTCCGCGCCCTCGCCGACGAGCTCGGCGCCCCGGTGCCGCGCGGCCCCGATGCGCCGCGGCCCGAGGCCCCGGCCTCGGGTCCTCTCGACCCGGCCTCCCTCGGTGCGGTGCTCGCGGCGCTGCAGCCCGAGGGCGCCGTCGTGGTCGACGAAGGCGCCACCAGCGCGCTGCCGCACTTCGTGGCGGCGGCGGGCTCCAGGCCGCACACCTGGCTCGGCCTGACCGGCGGCGCGATCGGCCAAGGGCTCCCCTGCGCCGCCGGCGCCGCCCTCGCCTGCCCCGGCCGCCGGGTGATCGCGCTCGAGGCCGACGGAAGCGCGCTCTACACCCTGCAGGCGCTCCACACCCACGCGCGGGAGGGGCTCGACGTGACCACCGTGCTCTGCTCCAACCGCCGCTACCGCATCCTGCAGGTGGAGCTCGCGCGCGCGGGCGTCGCCGAGCCGGGGCCCGTGGCCCGGGACCTCACCTCCCTCGACCGCCCCCCGCTCGACTGGGTGGCCCTCGCCCGCGGGCAGGGCGTGCCCGCGGCCCGGGCCGAGACGGTCGAGGCCTTCCGGGAGGAGCTCTCCCGCGCCCTGGCCGCGCCGGGACCGAGCCTGATCGAGGCAGTGCTTTGAGCGGGGCGGATGCGGCCGGCGGCGCTCCGCCCGAGGCCCTCGACATCGAGCGCATCGGGGAGGACGTGCCGCTTCTCGAGGGGATCCGCACCTGCCGGGCGATCCGCCGGCTGCGCCCCGATCCGGTGCCCCCGGCGCTGATCCGGAAGGTCTGCGAGGCGGGGACCTTCGCACCGAGCGGCGGCAATCGACAGCCGTGGGTCTTCGTGGTCGTCACGGAGGCGGAGCGGAGGGCGTGGATCGCCGAGCGCTACCGCCGCGCCTTCCACGCCTACATCGCCCCGGCGCTCGAGCGCAGCCGGGAGCCGGGATTCCCGGAGGACCGCCGACGCAACATCCGGGCGGCCCTCCACCTTGCCGAGCACCTCCACGAGGTGCCGGTGCTCCTCTTCGTGGCCGGGTGGCGCCGACGCGGGGAGCCCCAGCTCCAGGCGCTCTTCCCCTGCGTGCAGAACATCCTGCTCGCCTGCCGGGCCGTGGGCCTCGGCGCCTCGCTCACCACGCTCCACCGGAGCTTCGGCGAGTCCTGCGATCGCTTCCTCGGGCTTCCCCCGGAGATCCCGAGCTGCGCGATGCTCCCGATCGGCTGGCCCCGCGGGCGCTACGGGCGCCCGCCGCGGGAGCCGGTGGACCGCAAGCTCTTCTTCGAGCGCTTCGACGCCGCCGCACTCGAGCCCCGCATGGGCGGCTGAGCCGGCGCGCCCCGGGCCGGGCAGGCATCCCGGGCGCGGTGGGCTTGCGCGGCCCGCGGCCGCGCAGATCCGCGACCCGCCGAGCCCGCCGGGGGGACGGGACGGCCCGCGCTACGTCCGGGCGAAGAGCTCCTGCTGCCGACCCTCCTGGCCGGCGAGCGCCCGGGCCTCGAGACCGGAGATCGCGGTGATCCGGACGATCTCCTTCACCGTCGCACCCCGCGGAAGCAGCCCCACCGAGTGGCGCAGCCCCAGCATCACCGGCCCGATGACGTCCACTCCCTCTCCGAGGGAGCGCACCAGCCGAAAGGCGATGTTGGCGGCCGCAAGGCTCGGGAAGATCAGCACGTTGGCCGGCTTCGCGATCTCCCGGCCCACCGGGATCACGTCCCGGAATTCGTCGGGGCACACGGCCCAGTCGGCCTGGATCTCGCCGATCACCGGGAGGTCGGGCTCGCGGGTGCGTACGATCTTGGTGGCGTCGGCCACCTTGCGCGCCTCCGCGTGGTCCGACTCGCCGAAGTTCGAGAAGGAGAGCATCGCCACCACCGGCTCCACCTGGAAGCGCCGCGCCGCCTTGGCCGCGGCGATCGCGATGCCCGCGAGGGCCTCGGCATCCGGCGAGATGTTGAGCGTGGTATCGGCGAAGAAGAGCTGCCGCTGCCGGGTACGAACCGCATGCATCCCCGCGGCGCGGGTGTAGCCGGGGGCGGTGCCGACCACCCGCAGGAGCTTGCGGGCGGCCTGGGGGTAGGAGATGTCGGCCCCCGCCACCATGGACTCACATCGGCCCGCCTCGAGGAGCAGCATCGCGCACAGGAGCGGGTCGTTCAGGATCTCCTGGCGGGCATCGTGGGCCACCCGGCCCCGGCCGAGCGGGCGGTCGAGATAGATGCGGACGAGCTCGTCGAGGCAGTCGAGCTCCCGGGGGTCCTGGATCTCGGCGTCGCCGAGGCTCACACCGAGCTGCTCTGCGCGGCGGCGGACCGCCTCGGGCACCCCGAGCAGGCGGACCCGGGCCACGGCCTCCTCCTGGATCTCCGGGACGGCGCGGAGGATGCGCTCGTTCATCGCCTCCGGAAAGACCACCACCGGCGGGTTGGCCTGGGCCTTCCGGGTGGCGAGCACGACGAAGGCGCGGGTGGGGTCGAGCCGCTGGGCGAGCTCCTCGCGATAGCGATCGAGATCCAGGATCCGACGGGCCACGCCGCTCTCGATCGCCGCCCGGGCCACGGCGAGGCTCTCCCAGACGAGCACCCGCGGGTCGAAGGGCTTGGGGATCAGGTAGTCCCGGCCGAAACGGAAGCGCTCCCAGCCGTAGGCGCGGCTCACCGACTCCGGAACGTCCTCCCGGGCGAGTGCGGCGAGCGCCCGCGCTGCGGCCACCTTCATCTCCACGTTGATGGCGCGGGCCCGGGTGTCGAGGGCGCCGCGGAAGATGAAGGGAAATCCGAGGACGTTGTTCACCTGGTTGGGAAAATCCGAGCGCCCGGTGCCCATGATCAGGTCGCGCCGCACCGCATGGGCCTCGTCGGGCATGATCTCGGGCCACGGATTGGCCATGGCGAGCACCACCGGGTCACGGGCCATGCGGCGGATCATCTCCGGGGTGAAGGCGCCCTTGGCCGAAAGCCCGATCAGGATGTCCGCGCCCTCGCAGAGCTCGAGGAGGCTGTGGCGG
>JALSIO010000032.1 GCA_026989995.1 Myxococcales bacterium | reverse complement strand
GCGCCGGCACCTGCACCACGCGCACCCCCACCGCGCGCAGCCGACTCCGGCGGAGAGCCGGTGCGCGGCGCGAACAGAGGACGAGCGCCGCCGCGTCCCCCGCGTAGACGCGGGCGGAAGGCGGCACCCGCAGCCGGGTGTCGAAGATCACCCGGACGGGCCGGTGGACCACCCGTCCGGCGCGACGGGCCGTGAGCTCCGGATCGTCGACCTGCACCGTTCCCGCCCCCACCGCGATCGCGTCCACGCGCGCGCGCAGCCGGTGCACCGCCGCCCGCGCCCCCTCTCCGGTGATCCAGCGCGACTCGCCGGAGGCGGTGGCGATCCGGCCGTCGAGGCTGGCGGCGAGCTTCAGGTGCACGAAGGGGCGACCCCGCTCCACCACCGAGAGAAAGCCCCGGTGCTGCTCGCGGCAGGCCTCTTCCAGGATCCCCACGCGGACCTCGAGACCGGCCTGCCGGAGCCGGCGGATGCCGCGGCCGGCCACGTTCGGATGGGGATCGCGAATCCCCACGAGGACCCGGCGGATGCCCGCTTCGAGGATGGCCCGGGTGCAGGGACCGGTGCGACCGTGGTGGGAGCAGGGCTCGAGAGTCACCGCGAGGGTGGCGCCGCGGAGGGCCCGGGGACCGACCTGCCGGCGGGCGGCATCGAGGGCGACCACCTCGGCGTGGGGGCCTCCGGGCGGACGGGTGAACCCCGCGCCGAGGATGCGGTTCCCCCGAACGATCACCGCCCCCACGGCCGGATTGGGGGCGGTTCGGCCCGACGCGCGGCGCGCCTGGCGCAGCGCCGCGCGCATCGCCTCCTCGGCCCGCACGGACTAGTCCCGGCTGCCCGGGTCCGGCTCGCGGCCCTCCGCCACCGAGGCGAAGAACTTCCGGTAGTCCTCGGGCCCCTGGAAGCCCAGGAACACCGAGGCGAAGCGCGCTGCCGCCACGTGGTCCACCGCGGTGAGCTCCCGCATCACCACCTCGCCGATCAGCCGGCTTGGCACCTCGCCGTCGCCGAGCTCGACGAGGCGCTTCTCGAGCCGGTCCACCATGAGCTCCACGGCGTCCTGGGAGACGGGCCGCTTGGTGCAGGCCCGCTGGATCCCGGCGAGGACCTTCGCCCGGTCGTACTCCTCGCGGCGCTCGTCGCGCTTGACCACCCGCGGCATGGACTCCTCCATCCGCTCTCGCGTGGTGAAGCGGCGCCCGCACTCCAGGCACTCGCGCCGGCGGCGGATCTCGCTGCCATCCCGAGCCATCCGTGAGTCGATCACGCGGCTCTCGCCCGTCCCGCAGGAGGGGCAGATCACGGCTCAGGTGTCCTCCCGGTAGCGGCCGGGGTAGAGGGGGAAGCGCCGGCAGAGCGCCTCCACCTCCGAGCGGATCCGATCGAGCTCCTCGACGTCTCCGTGGCGCGCGAGGGCCCGGGCGATGAGCTCCGCGACCTCGTCCATCTCCGGCTCGCCCATGCCCCGCGTGGTGACCGCCGGGGTCCCGATGCGCAGCCCGGAGGTCACCGCCGGCTTCCGCGGATCGAAGGGGACCATGTTCTTGTTGGCCGTGATCCCCGCGCGCTCGAGGGCGATCTGGGCCGCCTTGCCGGTGATGTCCCGGTCCACGAGGGAGACCAGGAAGAGGTGGGTGTCGGTGCCGCCCGAGACGATGCGATAGCCGCGATCGGCGAGGCTGGCTGCGAGGCGGCGCGCATTGGCGACCACGCGCTGGCAGTACTCCCGGAACTCCGGCGTGGAGGCCTCCCGCAGCGCCACCGCCTTGCCGGCGATCACGTGCATCAGGGGTCCGCCCTGCGTGCCGGGAAAGACGGTGCTGTCGATCTTCCGGCGCCAGGCCTCGTCGCAGAGGATCATGCCTCCGCGCGGTCCGCGGAGGGTCTTGTGCGTGGTGGTGCTCACGATCTGCGCGCGGCCGACCGGGCTCGGGTGCACCCCCGAGGCGACGAGTCCCGCGATGTGGGCCATGTCGCAGAAGAGCACCGCCCCCACCTCGTCGGCGATCTCCCGGAAGCGATCGAAGTCGAGCACGCGGGAGTAGGCCGTGGTCCCGCACTGGATCAGCTTCGGCCGGTGCTCCCGGGCGAGGCGGCGGACCTCGTCGTAGTCGATCTCCTCCGTCTCGCGACGAACGCCGTAGGGAACCACCCGGTAGAGCTGCCCGGAGAAGTTGACGGGGCTCCCGTGGGTGAGATGCCCCCCGTGGTCGAGGTTCATGGCCAGGATGGTGTCGCCCACGTCGAGGACCGCGCGGTACACCGCCTCGTTGGCCTGGCTCCCCGAGTGCGGCTGGACGTTCACGTGGTCCGCTCCAAAGAGCGCTCGGGCGCGTTCGATGGCGAGGCTCTCCACCTCGTCCACGACCTCGCAGCCGCCGTAGTAGCGGCGCCCCGGATACCCCTCGGCGTACTTGTTGGTGAGAACCGAGCCCACCGCTTCGAGGACGGCCTCGGAGACGAAGTTCTCCGAGGCGATGAGCTCGAGGCCGAGGGCCTGCCGCCTCGCCTCCTGCCTGCACAGGCGGCCGATCTCCGGATCCGCGGCCACCAGCGCGGCGTCGGCGGGCAGCCGCGTCAGCTCGTCGATCTGGGCCACCCGGCGCGCGTGGCGCCCCCCCTCGAAGGGCGTCTCGAGCCAGGTTCGCACGATCTCGAAGGCGCGCTCCTCGTCGATACGGTCGGCCCCGAGGGCGAGCATGTTGGCGTCGTTGTGGAGGCGCGCCATCCGCGCGGTCTCCACGTCCGGCGCGAAGGCTGCGCGCACGCCGGGGAATCGGTTCGCCGTGTAGCACACGCCGAGACCGGAGCCGCAGATCACGATGCCCCTCGACACCCCCCCCTCCGAGACGAGGCGGGCGGCCGGGGCCACCACCGCCGGGTAGTCCACGGGGTTTTCGTCCGAGGTGCCGAGATCGAGGACCTCGTGACCCTCGGACTCGAGGCGGCGGCGCAGGACCTCCTTCAGCCGGAAGCCCCGGTGATCGCAGGCGAGGACGATGGGATCACCCACCCGAGTCCCTCCCTCGCACCGCCGGGCCGGGAGCGGCGGTGTCGTCGAATCGCCCGAGGACGAGCGTCGCGTTGGTTCCCCCGAAGCCGAAGGAATTGGAAAGCGCCACCCGCGCGCGGGTCTCGCGGGCCTTGGGGGTCACGAGGTCGAGGTCGCACTCCGGGTCCGGGGAGAGGAGGTTCAGGGTGGGTGGCAGCCATCCCGCCTCGAGGCTCCGGAGGGCGAGGATGGCCTCCACGGCACCGGCGGCGCCGAGCAGGTGGCCCGTCGCGCCCTTGGTCGCCGACACCGGGACCTCCTTCCTCCTCGGGCCGAGGAGCTCCGCGAGCGCGCGGGCCTCGGCGAGGTCCCCGGCCGGCGTGCTCGTGGCGTGCGGATTCACGTGGTCGACATCCCCGGGCCCGAGCCCCGCGTCCGCGAGGGCGAGCCGCATGCAGGCGAGCGCCCCGGCGCCGTCCTCGCGGGGGTTGGCGATGTGGTGCGCATCGGCGGAGAGCCCGTAGCCGAGCACCTCGCCGCGGATCCGGGCCCCGCGGGCGAGGGCGTGCTCGAGGGTCTCGAGGACGAGCGCCCCCGCTCCCTCGGCCATCACGAAGCCGTCGCGGTCCGCGTCGAAGGGGCGGCTCGCCGCCTCCGGCGCGTCGTTGCGCGTGGAGAGCGCCCGCATGCGGGCGAAACCTCCCACCACGAAGTCGATGATGGGCGCCTCGGCGCCGCCGGCGATCATGACATCCGCGGCACCGGAGCGGAGCAGCCGAAGGGACTCCCCGATGGCGTGGGCGCCGGACGCGCAGGCGGTGGCGTGGCAGAGGTTCGGCCCTCGCAGGCCGAAGCGGATGGCGATCAGGCCGCTCGCCATGTTCGGGATGCACATGGGGATGGCGAAGGGGCTGATGCGCCGGACCCCCCCCTCGAGCATGGCGCGGTGATTGGTGATGATGGTCTCGATGCCGCCGATCGCGGAGGCCATCGCGACCCCCGCCCGCTCCGGATCCGCCGACCCGGGACCGGAGAGACCGGCGTCTCCCATCGCCTCGACGGCTGCACCGAGGGCGAGCCAGGCGAAGCGGTCGATGCGTCGCCTCTCCTTCTCCGGGACCCCCTCCACGGGCGGCTCCTCGCGAACCTCCCCGGCGATGCGCACCGGAAGCGCGGAGGGATCGAAGCGCGAGATGGGACGGATTCCGGAGTGCCCGTCGAGCAGGGCCCGGAAGGTGGTTTCGAGATCCGGGCCGAGCGGGGTGACGCAGCCCATGCCCGTGACCACCACCCGGCGGCGCGGGGGGGGCGCGGCGACCATGGTCAGCGCTCGACCCGTTCCTTCAGGTACGCGATGGCGTCGCCGACGGTCTGGATCTTCTCGGCGTCGTCGTCGGGAACCTCGATGTCGAACTCCTCCTCCATCGCCATGACCAGCTCGACGATGTCGAGCGAGTCGGCGCCGAGGTCGTCGAGGAAGGACGCCTCCGGAACCACCTCGTCGGCGGCGACACCGAGCTTCTCGACGATGAGCTTGGTGATGCGGTCCTCGATCGCGGCCGCCTCCGTCATGACCACCTCCCTGCTCCCCCGGGGTCAGGGGTCCGGGCCTCCAGCGAAGCCCTGCGCTGTGAGCAACCGACTGTACCGAATCCGGGAGCCCGCACGCCGGGGCCCGCGGGTTAGCTGCCGGTGGCCTCGCGCACGAACTCCGCGGCCGCCGGCAGTGCCGAGGCCGAGGACAGGTTGGCCCGGGCGAGCTCCCGGTCGATGCGACCCACGAGCCCGGAGAGCACGCGACCCGGGCCCACCTCGATCACCCGCGTCACGCCGAGCTCCCGGAGGGCGCGGACCATCGCCACGAAGCGGACCGGCTCGGTCACCTGGCGCCGGAGCAGCTCGCGGATCCGATCCCCGCGGCGGTTCGGAGCCGCCTCCACGTTGGTCACCACCGGCGGATCCGGCTCGGCGAAGGACACGGCGGCCAGCTCGGCATCGAGCTTCTCGGCCGCGGGCGCCATGAGCGGGCAGTGGAAGGGAGCCGAGACCTCGAGGGGGACGGCCCTCCGGGCCCCGGCCTCGAGCGCGAGCTCGCAGGCACGGGTCACCGCCTCCCGGTGCCCCGCGATGGAGATCTGCTCGGGGGCGTTGTACCCCGCCGGGGTCACCACCCCGCCGCTCCGGGCCGAGGCCTCCCGGCACGCCTCCTCGACGACCTGCGCGGGTGCTCCGAGGACCGCGGCCATGGCGCCCCGCCCCTCCGGCACCGCCTCCTGCATGAACCGCCCCCGGAGGGCCACCAACTGCACGGCGTCCTCGAAGCCCAGGGCACCGGAGGCGACGAGCGCCGTGTACTCGCCCAGGGAATGCCCGCCCACGAAGGCCGGCCGGCACTTCGCACCGAGCTCGGCCTCGAGGGCACGCAAGAGCGCCACGCTGGTGGTCAGGATGGCCGGCTGCTGGATCTCGGTCCGGCGGAGCTCCGACTCCGGGCCTTCGAAGCACAGACGCGAGAGGGGCATGCCGAGCGCCTCGTCCGCGCGCTCGAAGACCTCCCGGGCGGCGGGCACGGCAGCGGAGACGTCGCAGCCCATGCCGACCGCCTGGGACCCCTGGCCGGGGAAGAGCCAAGCCAGCAACGGCTACTCCGGCTCGGTCTCGATGACCACCCGGTCGCGGTAGAAACCGCAGCTCGGGCACACCCGGTGGGGAGCACGAGGCGCGCCGCAGTTCGAGCAGGTGGCCCTCGCCGGGGGGCGGAGGGCGTCGTGGGCGCGGCGCTTGTCGCGCCGGGCCCGCGAGGTGCGTCGCTTCGGGACTGCCATCAGCTCCCTCCTCGGGGCGTACCCCCACCCCCGAGCTTGAGCCCGGCGAGGTCGGCAAAGGGCGAGGACGGCCGCCGGTCCTCGCAGGCACAGACCTCCCGGTTGCGGTCGATCCCGCAACCGGGACACAGCCCCCGGCAGCCCTCGTCGCACACCGGCTGCACCGGAAGCGCGAGGGCGAGGACCTCGTGGAAGAACTCCGAGAGGTCCAGCCGGGGCCCCCGGAACCAGCCCGCCTCGAGCTCGTCCCCCAGGCACATGCCGTCCCGCTCCAGGAGACGCGCCGCCTCGGGCTCCGCGGGGACCCGCTCACCGGCCGGCTCGAGCACGAGCCGGAAGGGCTCGCGGAGGGCACCACGATAGCGAGTCAGGCAGCGGCCGCACGTGAACGAGACCTCGGCCCGGGCCACGCCCTCGAGCACGAGGTCGGCGCCGGCCCGGTGGGCCGTGAGCTCGAAGACCGGAGGTGCCTCGACCCCCTCCCGGAGTTCGACGCAGCGCGCGCCCGCCTCCGCGAGAAAGCCCCCACCGGCCTCGAAGCGGTAGTGCCGGGGCGTCTCGGAGATGCCCTCGACGTGGAGGAGGAGTTCCCGACCTGCCATGGTGCCACCCGCCGCGCCGTCCGGAGGGAGATGCGCGGGCCCCGGCAGGGTAGCCCCGGGTGGGCGGGCCGGAAGACCCCGGCTGCGCCCGTCCCTCGGGGGTCCGGCGGGGGCCCGGGGGAGCCCGTACAATGCCGCGCCATGTCGGCAC
>JALSIO010000031.1 GCA_026989995.1 Myxococcales bacterium | reverse complement strand
CGGCTCGGCTCGACGCTCGCCGAGGCGCTTCGCCGGGACGCGGACGAGGCCGACCTCTTCGTCGAGCACACCTGCCACGAATCACTCCAGCTCGAGGACGGCGAGGTGCGAAGCGCTGCGCGCCGTGTGATCCAGGGAGCCGGCGTCCGGGTGGTGGCCGGCGAGCGCCAGGGCTACGCCCACACGGATGCCCTCGACCGGGAGAGTCTCCGGCTCGCGGCGACCACCGCCCGCGCCGTGGCGGCCGGGGGCTCGGCCGAGCGGCGGATCGGCCTGCCCCGGCGTCGCCGACCCGAACGCGACCTCTACCCCGTCGCGGTTCCGCCGCCCGAGGCGCCCCTCGCCGAGCGCGCGGGCCTGCTCGAAGCCCTCGACGCCTACGCGCGGAGCCTCGACCCGAAGGTGGTCCAAGTGGTGGCGAGCCTGTTCGCCCGGCACTCCCGGATCCTCATCGCCCGCTCCGACGGCAGCGTGGTCGAGGATGCCCGCCCCCTCGTTCGCCTGAATCTCCGGGTGCTCGCGGCCGGCCCGGACGGGCGCCGGGAGGCGGGCCTGCAGGGGGGCGGGGGGCGCATGCCCTTCGACGCGCTCGCCGCTCCGGAGCGCTGGAAGCCGATGGTGGAGCGGGCGGTGCGGGCGGCGCTCGCCAACCTCGACGCGCGGCCCTGCCCCGCCGGCACCCTCGACGTCGTGCTCGCCCCGGGCTGGCCCGGGATCCTCCTCCACGAGGCCGTCGGCCACGGACTCGAGGGCGACTTCAACCGCAAGGGAACCTCGGCCTTCGCCGGCCGGATCGGGGAGCGCATCGCCCCGCCCGGCGTGACGGTGGTCGACGACGGCACCCTTCCCGGACGCCGCGGATCGCTCAACGTCGACGACGAGGGCACACCCACGGGTCGAACCGTCCTGGTGGAGGACGGGGTGCTCCGCGGGTACCTGCACGATCGGCTGAACGCCCGGCTGCTGGGAACCCGGTCCACCGGCAACGGCCGTCGCGAGAGCTACGCCCACCTCCCGCTTCCCCGCATGACCAACACCTTCCTCCTCGCCGGCGAGGAGGAGCCCGAGGACATCCTGCGAAGCGTGCGGCGCGGCATCTACGCCGTCTCCTTCGGCGGCGGCCAGGTCGACATCACCAGCGGGAACTTCGTGTTCAGCTGCAACGAGGCCTACCGCATCGAGGACGGCCGGATCACGGCACCGGTCCGCGGCGCCACGCTGATGGGGAACGGGGCCGAGGTGCTGCGCCGGATCCGGGCGGTCGGCCACGACCTCGCCCTCGACCCGGGCGTGGGCACCTGCGGGAAGGAAGGACAGTTGGTCCCCGTCGGGGTGGGCATGCCCACGGTCTACGTGGCGGGACTCACCGTGGGAGGCACCGAGGGGTGAACCGTCCCCCCTCGGCCCTGCTCGAGACGGCGCTCCGCGCGGCCCGCAAGGCCGGAGCGGACGCCTGCGACGCGATGCTGCATGAACGCCGTGCGCTCCGGGTCCGGGTCCGGGAGGGAGGGGTGGACTTCGCCATCGAGTCCCGCGAGGCGGCCCTCGGCATCCGCGCGCTCCGGGCCGGCCGCGGCGGGCTGGCCCAGGCAGTGGCCTCCACCCGGGACCTGCGGCCCGAGGCGGTGGAGGAGACCGCCCGGGCTGCCGTCCGCCTCGCCGCCGCCACGGCGCCGGATCCGGCCGTGGGCCTGCCCGGGCCGCCCGCAGCCGCCCCTGCCGGCACCCTCGAGCCCGCCGAGGTCGGGGAGACGGAGATCCGCGCCGAGGCCCTGGCAGAAGCGGCGCTCCGCGCCGAGGAGGCCGCGCTCGCGGCCGATGCCCGCATCACCCGCTCCGAGGGGAGTGAGGCCGGATCGAGCGAGGGGCTCATCGCCTTCGCGAGCAGCGAGGGCTTCGCCGGCAGCTACCGGGTGACGCGCTTCGAGCTCTCCTCGAGCCCGGTCGCCGAGGACGCGACCGGCAAGCAGACGGACACCTGGCGCAGCGTGGCGACACGACGCGCCGCCCTCTCCGACCCCGCCGCGGTGGGCGTGGAGGCGGCCCGCCGGGCCCTGGCCCGCCTGGGCAGCCGGCGTGTGCCCACCTGTGAGGTCCCCGTGATCTTCGAACACCGGGCGGCCGCGAGCCTGCTGCGGCACCTCGCCACCTGCGTCTCCGGACAGGCCGTGTGCCAGCAGGCCTCGTGTCTGGCGAAGGCCCGGGGCCGGACCCTCGCGCCGGCCCATTTCTCCGTCACCGACGACCCGACGCTTGCGGACGGCCTGGCGAGCCGCCCCTTCGACGGGGAGGGCGTCGCCAGCCGGCGGACCCCGGTGATCGCGTCGGGAGTGCTCGAATCCTTTCTGCTCGATCACCGGAGCGCCCGCAGGCTGGGGAGCACCACGACCGGGCATGCACGCCGCGCCCCCGACTCCCTCCCCGCGCCCGGCCCCACCAACTTCTGGCTGGAACCCGGCTCGGGGGATCTCGACGACCTGATTTCCGACACGCCCCGCGGACTGCTGGTGACGTCGCTGTTCGGCCACGGTTTCGACCCGGTAAGCGGCCAGGTCTCGCGCGGTGCGTGCGGCCACTGGATCGAGGGCGGACGGCTCGTGCACCCGGTGGAGGAGATCACCGTGGCCGGCAACCTGCGGGATCTGCTCGCCGGGGTGGATGCCGTCGCCGGGGACCTCCTCGTCACGGGCGGCGTCGCCTCCCCGAGCTTCCGGGTGGGCAGCATGACCGTGGGCGGGGACTAGGACGAACGCGGTCCCCGGGCGCGTCGAGGTCCCGGGCTCCGACGGGGCCGGGAAGGCGGATGCCGCACGCAGGAGGGTGCCGTGGCCATCGGCGACAACATGATCGGACTCACCCGGCCGGAGGTGGAGGTGTGGTCCCCCCGCGTGGTGGTCGTCCTCGGCATGAATCCGAGCCTCTTCACCGGGCCGGGCACGAATACCTTCCTGGTGGGTACCGGGCCGCGCCGCATCCTGGTGGACACCGGGCAGGGGGTCGAGGCCTACCTGCCGGTGCTCGAGCGGGCCATGGAGACCGCGGGCTGCGAGGGGATCGAGCAGATCCTGCTCACGCACGGGCACGTGGACCACATCGGCGGACTCGCGCAGATCCGGGCGCGCTTCGGGCCGATCCCGGCCCGGAAGCTCTTCGGTCCGGGCGAGGACACCGCGGCCCATCCGGAGCTCCGGCCACTCGCCGACGGCGACCGCGTCGAGACGGAGGGGGCCACGCTGCGCGCGGTGCATACCCCCGGCCACGCGCCGGATCACCTGTGCTTCGTGCTCGAGGAGGAAGAGGCCCTCTTCTCGGGGGACAACGTGCTCGGGGTCGGCACCACCGTGATCCCGAGCGAGGGCGGCGACCTCGCCCTCTACCTCCGTTCCCTCACCCGGCTGATCGGCGAGGCGCCCTCGCGCATCTACCCGGCCCACGGCCCGCGCATCGACGACGGAGTGGCACGGATCCGCCAGTACCTGGACCACCGCATGGAACGCGAACGCCAGATCCTGGGTGCGCTCGCCCACGGCCCGGCGCCCATCCCCGAGCTGGTCGCCCGCATCTACGTCGACGTCCCGCGGGCCCTTCACGCAGCCGCCGCCCATTCGGTGGCGGCCCATCTCACCAAGCTCGAGCGCGAGGGGCGGGTGCGGCGCCTCCGCCCGGGCCCTCCCCTCGAGACGACGTGGGAACGGGCCGAGAAGAGCGCCGGGGCGCCGTGAGCCATCCGCTCCTCGCCGAGCTCGAAGCGCCCGATCCCGCGCGCCGCGTCGGCGCCTGCCGGGCCTGCCCGGACGATCCGGCCGCCACCCTGCTGGTGGAGCCGCTCCTCGAGCGGCTGCGCGATCCCGCGGCCTCCGTGGTTCTCGCAGCCGCGGAGTCGCTCGCGCGGATCGGGCGGCGCGACCCGGCGGTGCGGGGGCTGCTGCGCGACCGGCTCCGGGGTCGAGACGCCGCCCTCCGAATGGGCGCTGCCCTGGCGCTCGCCCGACTGGAGCCGCCGTCGCCGCGGCTGATCCCCCCGCTGGCGGAAGGACTCTCCTCTCCCTCGCCGGAGCTCCGATGGGAGGCCGCCCGGACCCTGGTGGAGGTGGGCCGGCTGCACGCCGAGGTGGGCCCGCTGCTGCTGGGGCTCTCCCGGACGGCACCGGCCGCCCCCGCCCGCGCGATGGCGGTCCACGCCCTCCGGGCGCTCGCCCCCGACAGCGGCGAGGTGATCGACTGCCTGCTGGCGGCTGCCGGGGATCCCGAGCCCGAGGTGCGGCGTGCCGCGCTCGCGGCCCTTTCCGGCCTGCCCGCGGCTGCGGACGTGGTGGAGCCCCTGCTCCGCGCGCTCGGGGGAGATCCCGACCCGCATTGCCGGGCCCTGGCGGCGGCAGCCCTCGGCGCCCGGCCGCACGGGGCCGCCGGGTCGGCGCGGCCGATCGAGGAGGCGCTGGAGCGGGCCTGCAGCGATCCGCACCCGGCGGTGGCCCGGGCGGCCTCCCGGGCGCTCGGGCGCCTGCAGCGTTGAGCGCCGGGGCATCCGGCCGCGGGCCCGGGCCGCTGGCCGGAATCCGCGTGCTCGAGATCGCCACCACCTGGGCCGGGCCCCTGTGCGGCTGCCTGCTCGCGGACTTCGGCGCGGAAGTCATCAAGCTCGAGCACCCCGAGGGCGAGATCGCCCGGCACGCGCCGCCCGCGCTCCCCGGGACCGACCCGCCCCTGTCGTTCATGCACGCCACCGTGAACCGGAACAAGCGCAGCCTGGCCCTCGACCTCCGCGACCGGGAGGCCGCGGCCATCGCCCTCGAGCTCGCGGCGCGATGCGACGTCCTCGTCGAGAACTTCCGCCCGGGCACCCTCGAACGCCTGGGCCTCGGCTATGCGGCGATCCGCGGGCGCCGTCCGGACATCATCTACGTGTCGATCAGCGGGTACGGGCAGGACGGCCCGGACCGGGAGCGCGCCGGCTACGACCCCCTCGCACAGGCGGAGAGCGGATTCCTCTCCCTCAATGGCTCGCCCGAGGGCGAGCCCGTGAAGGCGCCCACCTTCCTGGGCGACGACTTCGCCGGCCTCCACGCCGCCCTCGCGGCGCTCGCCGCGCTACACCACCGGAACCGCACGGGGGAGGGGCAGCACATCGATCTCGCCCTCCTCGATGCGATGCTCTTCCAGTCCACGGGCTATCTCACCCTGGGCGCGATGGGCGTCCCCCTGCCGCGGATGGGCAACGACTTCCGCATCGGCGCGCCGGCCCGGGTCTTCGCCTGCCGCAACGGCCACGTGATGGCCGGGGTGCTCCTCGACGCCCACTGGCGCCGGCTGACCGAGCTCCTCGGCCGCCCCGACCTCGTGCGGGACCCGCGCTTCGCCACCGCCGCGGGCCGCATCGCGCACCGGGAGGAGGCGAGCCGGCCGCTCGAGGAATTCTGCGCCGCCAGGACGGTGGAGGAGGTGGTCGGAGCCTTTCGCGGCGCCGGCCTTCCCGCCGCCCCCGTTCGCACCTACGCCGAGGCCGCACGAAGCGCACACGTGCGCGACCGGGGCCTCCTCGCGGTGGTGGACCACGGAGACGGAGTTCCCGTCCCGGTCGTCGCCCCGCCGGCGCGCTTCTCGGCGACGCCGGTGGGGGTGCGCAGCCCGGCGCCGCCCCTCGGCGCCGACGACGAGGACCTCCTCGACGAGCTCGGCGTCCCGGCGGCCACCCGCCGCGCGCTGCACCGCCGCGGCGCCCTCGGCCCGCGGCGGCCCGGGGCAGGCTGAGCCGGGTGCCCGCTCCGGTTGGCCCGCAACGCTTCAGTGGATGCGGGTCCGACCCGCGAAACCCTCCTCGTAGCCGTGGAACCACTCGAGGCGCTCCTCGGGCCATCGCCAGCAGAGGTAGCCGCCGCCGGTGTCGAAATCCACCAGCCAGAGCCCCTTCACCTCGAGCCCGAGCGCCTCCATCTCCCGCGCCCAGCGGCCGATCCGCTCCCGGATCGCCTCCTCGAGCCGCGGGGAGGCGCCGCCGGCTCGCTCCGCCTCCCGGGCGAGGGCCTCCACCTCCGCCACCGCCCCGGCCGTCCGCTCCCGAACGTCGGGCAGGAGCGCCCGGGCGGCCTCGAGAGTCCACGCGCGGCGGCGTCCCCCGGCCATCACTCGCCCGCGCCGACGAGCCCGAGCAGGGCGCGGACCACGGCGCTTCGGCGGGCGCCGCCCACGAAGCGCTTGAGGTCCTCGTAGAGGGTGGGGTCGTTGACGAGCAGGCCCAGCGTTCCCTCGCCCCGATCGATCTTGAGCAGGATGCTGTTCAGGGTCGCGCCGGCTTCGACCGCGCGCAGGACCACGTCCTGCTCGGTCGGCGGTTCGTAGATCAGCGAGTGGAGGATCCCGTCTCCCCGCTGGATCTGCACCAGGATGTCCTCGAGGATGGCCAGCGACCGCTCGATGCTCACCGCCCCCCTGCCCTCGTAGCTGTCGTAGATGAGCGCGTGCAGCAGGCCTTCCCCTTCCTGGACCTCGTGGAGGATGCTCTCGAGGGCGGCGAAGGATTCCGCGAGCTGCACCTGGGCGAGCTCCTGGTCGAGGCGTCGCACCACGGTGTTCACGTGCTCGGCG
>JALSIO010000030.1 GCA_026989995.1 Myxococcales bacterium | reverse complement strand
CGCTACGCCTTCACGCACTGTGCCGTCTGCGGACCGCGGGCCTCCGTGCTGACCCGACTCCCCTATGACCGCGAACACAGCGCGCTCGCGGCCTTCGCGCCCTGCGCGGCCTGTCTCGCCGAGTACCGGGATCCCGCGAGCCGGCGTTTCCACGCCCAGACCCTGTGCTGCCCGGCGTGCGGCCCCCATCTGTTCGCGGTGCGTCCGGGCGGGGCGGTGGCCGCGGGCGATCCGGTGGAGCTCGCCGCCCGGGAGCTCGCGGCCGGGGGGATCGTGGCCATCCGGGGCTACGGCGGCTTCCACCTGTGCGCGGATGCGTGCAACGAGGAGGCCGTCGCGAGGCTGCGGGAGCGAAAGCGCCGTCCCCGGCGCCCTTTCGCCATCCTGGTTGCGGACCTCGGCTGCGCCCGTCGCCTCGCCGTGCTTCACCCGGAGGACGAGGCGCTGCTCGCCGGGCCCGCGAGGCCGGTGCTCGTCGCACCGGCGCGCCCGGAGGGCGCCCGGGCCATCGGGCTCGCCCGGGGGATCGCGCCGGGTGTCCGGGATCTCGGGATCGCGCTCCCCTGTGCACCGGTCCACCACCTGCTCCTCCTCGCCCCGGGCTCCCAACCCGGAACCGCGGCCCCGCGCTTTCGGGCCCTCGTCTTCACCTCGGCGAACCGCTCGGGCGCGCCGACCCTGCACCGCACGGAGGACGCCCTTCGCGAGCTTCGGGGAGTGGCCGATCTGGTCCTCGCCCACGACCGCGCGGTGGTGCACCCCTCGGACGATCCGGTCTTCCGCACCGGAGGGCCGCGCTCCTTCGCCCTGCGGCTGGGGCGTGGCGAAAGCCCGCGCGTGCTTCCGCTTCCGGTGCACCTGGCCGGCGGCGACGACGGGATCGCCGTGGGCGGGGACGAGAAATGCGCCCCCGCGGTGGTGGCCGGGGGGCGGGTGTTCCTGGACGGGCATCTCGGAGACCAGGGCGACATCCGGGCGGCCGAGGAGCTCCGGAAACGCCTGGCGTGGCTGATCCGGCAGGCGGGAGCCCGCCCGGCGTGGGTGGCCTCGGACGCCCACCCGGAGTACCGGGGGACCCGCTTCGCGGAGGCGCTCGGCCTTCCGCGGATCCCCGTGCAGCACCATCACGCCCACGCCGCGGCCGCCCTCGCCGAGCACGGGCGGGCCGGTCCGGCGCTTGGATGGATCCTGGACGGCTTCGGCTTCGGCGACGACGGCGGTGCCTGGGGCGGCGAGCTCCTGGTCTTCGACTTCGAGCGGGCGGAGCGCTTCGCCCACCTCGAGGCGGTGGCGCTGGTCGGCGGGGACCGGGCGGCGCGCGAGCCCTGGCGGTCGGCGGTGGCGTGGCTCGTGGAGGCCGGGGTGCTCGGGCAGGCGCGCGGCCTCCCCTGGTGGCGCCGGCAGGATCCGGCTCGGGTGGCCCGGATCCTCGAGGCCGCGGCCCGGCCGGCGCTCGTCCGTCGGACGAGCTCCTGCGGACGCCTCTTCGACGCGGTCTCGTCCCTGCTCGACTGTGCGGACCACGCGCTCGACGAGGGCCACGCGGCGCGCGAGCTCGAGGCGCTCGCGGAAGCCGGTCGCGAGGCCGGGGACGCGCCGCTCGCGGAGGCGTGCTCCCCGCTGCCGCGGCCACGGCCGGGAGCCGGGCGGGCCGTGCCCGTGCGGGACCTGGTCGCGCGCCTCGTGGCCGAGCGCCGGGCCGGCGTGCCCCGCGGGCGCTGCGCCTGGCGCTTCCACCTGCGCCTGGCCCGGCGGCTCGCGGATGCGGCGTGCCGCGCGGCGGAGCAGCGCGGGCTGCAGACGGTGGTCCTTTCGGGGGGCTGCCTGCAGAACCGGATCCTCCGCGAGCAGCTCTCGCGGGAGCTCCGGGAAGCCGACCTCGAGGTACTCCTGCCGGAACGGCTGCCGCCCAACGACGGGGGGCTGGCCCTCGGCCAGGCGCTCGTGGCGTGCGCGAGGGTACGCGCGGACCGCCGCCGGCGCGAGGCCGCTAGCCCGACCCGCGCCGCGCCGGGCGCGCCAGCTCCAGGTTCGTGAATCCCGCCTCGTCGGTCACCTCGCGCACGACGACGCGGGCGAGCCAGGCCGGAAGCTCGACGGGCTCGTCGGGACGGGAGAGCTCCACCTCCGCGAGCACGAGCTGGCGGTCGAGGAACTCGTCGACCTCGACGACGCGGGCGCCCGCCGGGATCCGGTAGCGGCGCTTGCGAACCCGCGCGGCCTCGGTGAGGGGCCAGAGGGCCGCGAAGAGGCGGGCGTCGATCTCCTCCTCGAACTCCACCCGCACGGCGCCGGTGCCGAGCTTGAGGGTCCGGACGAAGTGCTCGCCCCCCGGTCCGCGCACGCGGCGCAGCCGCTCGCGGAAGGTGTCGCCCGGGAGCCAGCCCTGCTCCACCTCGAAGACCTCGGCCTCCGGGGGGAGCTCGGGGAGTGCCCGGCACAGGAACTTCCGCTCGACCTCCCGGGGCGGGGCGGGCGGCCGGAGCGACCCGCCGACCGCCCGCGCGCGTGCGGCGAGGGCGGTCAGGACGCGCGGGTCGGTCCCGAACGGGCGTCCCCCCTCCGGCGAAAGGGGCGCGGCCACCGCGGCGGCGGTCCCGAGCCCCCGGAGCGCCGCGCGCGCCTCCTCGCTGAGCGCGGCGGCCCCGGCCACGCGGGCCGCGAGCGCCGCCCCCACGCCGGAGAGCTCGCGCAGGAGCTCGGGGAGCCGGCGTGCGTGGGGCGGGGCTTCCTCCGCGAGCTCCCCGAGCTCGTCCGCGAGGCGTTCGAGCGCGGCCGCGAGCGCATCGCCGAAGGCCGGGGGGTCGGGGTCGTCGAGGTGGCGGTGGATGTGGAGGCGGGAAAGCCGCCGGCCGAGCCGGCGCCCGAGCCGGCGAAGCGCCGCGAGCTCCCGCCGCGCGGCGTGGCCGGGTCGCGTGGCCGGCGCAACACCCTCGGGCCCGGTCCCGAGCCGCTCCCCGAGTCGGCCGAGGGCGCGGCGGTCCGCGGCCGGGACGGCCCCGCGCAGGTGCGGCCGGAGCAGCCGCAGCAGGGCGCGGAGCTCCTCGACCTCGCGGCCCGCGGCCTCCGGAGGGACGCTCCCTCGGGTGGCGTCCCGGGCGAGGTCGCCCAGGCGGAGTGCCCGCGCGCGGACGAGCCGGCGCGCTCCCTCCTCGGCCGGTCGCTCGAGGAGGTCTGCCGGAAGGACGCCCTCGGCGCCGGCCGCGCGCCGGGGCGCCGGGTCACGGGAGGGCGCAGGATCGTCGCTCAACACACCGCGACGTGTTCTTCGAAGTCGAAGGGTTCGAGCTGGATGGTGACATGCTCGATCCCGAATCGCTCCCGCAAGCGCTGCTGGATCTCGCGCAGCAGGGCCGCTCCCTCCACACCCGGCTCCATGCGCACGTGGCAGGAGAGGCTCACCAGTCCGCTGGTGATGGTCCAGACGTGGAGATCGTGGACGGCCGAGACGCCGCGGGTCGCCATCAGGGTGTCGTGCACCTCCTCGACCTCGATGTGGGCCGGTGCGGCCTCGAGCAGCACGTCGACGGCCTCGCGGAGCAGGTCCAGCGAGGCGCGGAGCACGAGGCCCGCGATCAGGAGCGAGGCCACCGGGTCGGCCCAGGTCCAGCCGAAGGCCAGGATCACCGAGCCCGCACCCACGGCGCCCAGGCTTCCCAGGGCATCGGAGAGCACATGGAGCCAGGCGGCGCGGAGGTTCAGTCCCTCACCCCGTCTCCCGTGGAGCACCGCCAGCGAGAGCAGGTTCACCCCGAGCCCGCCCGCCGCGATCGCCAGCATGGGCACGCCGAGCACCGCCGTGGGGCTCCGGAGGCGGTCGACCGCCTCGAAGACGATCATCACCGCCACCACCACGAGCGTCACGCCGTTGACGAGCGCGGCCAGGATCTCCACCCGGTGGTGCCCGTAGGTTCGTGCGGCGCTCGCGGGCTGCTGCGAGAGCCAGACGGCGAAGAGCGAGAGCCCGAGCGCGGCGACGTCCGAGAACATGTGCCCGGCGTCGGCGAGCAGCGCCAGCGAGCCGCTCGCGAGCCCGCCCACCACCTCCGCCACCATGTAGAGACCCGAGAGCGCGAGCACCACCTGGAGCCGCCGCGCGGTGCGCCGCCGGCGGGCCGCGAGTCCGCCGTGGAGGTCTCCGTGCGCGTGGGCGTGCAAGGCGCTCTCCCGGTGGGGCCGGCTCCGGGACCGTCCCGGAACCGACCACAGGCTAGCCGATGGAGGAGGCCATCCCGAGGGGCGCCGGGCCCGGGGCCGGTTCAGCCCGAGGGGTAGAACTGCCGGTAGAAGCGGCGCACGAGTGCGATGGGCCCGTCGCCGTCGCAGAGCAGCGGCCGCTCCAGGTAGCGCTTGTTCTCCCAGATCGGGATGTCCTGGGCGTACTGCCGTTCGAGCTCGGCGAGGAAGGCCCGGGCCACGCCCCGGGTGGCCGCCTCGTTGCCCTCGATGCGCCGAACGCTCATCCGGAGGGTCGTCTGGTGGAGCTCGTCGTCGAGCGGGATCCCGGTGACCAGCAGCAGGGTCTCGACGATCCCGTGGAAGCGGGTGACTCCGAACCCCGGGCCGTGTGCCTCGATGTCCACCCGGCCCTCCACCTCGCCCTGGGGTGTCGTGAAGGTGAGGCCCTGGGTGGCGCGCAGCACGGCCCCCTCGATGCGGGCCTCCATCTCCGGCCTGCGCGGCGTGCCGTGGACCACGTGGAAGTGCGCCGGATCGACGGTGTTCTCGGCCATCTCCTGGGGATGCGAACGCACCCGGAAGACGCGCTTCTCCGGTGCGGTCCACCCCGGGGCACCCCACTCCGGCACCTCGGGAATCTCGTAGCTCGGCGCGCCGCCTTCGGGATCGAACCAGGTGAAGACGAGGCCGTTGCGCTCGCAGAGGGGCCAGCTTCGCAGCCGGGCAGCCGGGGGGATCCGTCGCGCGTAGGGCACCTCCACGCAGCGGCCCTCGCCGTCGAAGCGCCAGCCGTGAAAGGGACACCGAAGGGTCCCGTCCACGACGCGGCCGCCATGGCCGAGGTGGGCGCCGAGGTGGGGGCAGTGCGCATCGAGGAGGTGGGGGCGGCCGGCCGCGTCGCAGAAGAGCACCAGCTCCCGCCCGAAGGCGTGAAGCGGGCGCACCTCCTCGGGCTCGAGGTCGGCGGACTCGGCCACGCAGAACCAGCCGCGCGGCATCGGAAGCGGGATGCGATCGCCCATCTGGCACTCCCCGCGCCCCCGGAAAGGGGCCTCGCCGGGGCGTGATACCCCCGATCTGACAGATCGTCAACTCGTCTTCGGCTCCGCCTCGGGCCGCGACCGGCCGATAGACTCGGGGCGTGTGCGCCGAGCCGATCGAGGACCGCACCGCTCCGGGAGCCCGTCCGGAGGCGGGGGGGCGGGTGCCGGCCCCCATCCGTGCCCTGCGTCCCGTGCAGTGGCTCAAGAACGCGCTGCTGCTCGTCCCGCTCCTGCTCGTGCACCGGGCCGGAGAGCCCGATCTGCTCGCCCGCGCGCTCGTCGCGGCACTGCTCTTCTGCGCGGCGGCCTCGGCGGGCTACCTCCTGAACGACCTCCTCGACGCCGCGGCCGACCGCCAGCACCCGCGCAAGCGCCACCGGCCGCTGGCTTCGGGTGAGCTCGCGCCGGCCGGGGCGGCCCGGCTGGCGCTCGGCCTCGCTGGCGGGGCGGTGGGCCTCGGGACGCGGCTCGGCACGCCGTTCGCGGGCATGATCGCGCTCTACCTGCTTCTGGCGGGGGCCTATTCGGCGGTGCTCAAGCGGATCGCCGTGGTCGACGTCCTGGTCCTCGCCGGGCTCTACACCCACCGGGTGCTCGCGGGCGGGGTCGCGACCGGCGTGCCGGTCTCGCCGTGGCTGCTGGTCTTCTGCCTCTTCTTCTTCACCAGCCTCGCCCTCGCCAAGCGCTCGGTGGAGCTCCGCGGGCTCCGGGGCCGGGAGCTGGCCCGCATTCCCGGCCGCGGCTACGCGAGCGGGGATCTCGGGCTTCTCGAGGCCGCCGGCCTCGCCAGCGGCTACCTGGCCGTGCTGGTCATCGGGCTCTACGTCAACTTCGACGCCGCCCGCGCCCTCTACCGCTCCCCGGAGCTGCTCTGGGGGATCTGCCCGGTGATGCTCTTCTGGGTCACGCGGGTGTGGCTGCTGGTCCGTCGCGAGGCGCTCCACGACGACCCCCTGGTCTTCGCGGTGCGCGACCGGACCAGCTACCTGGCGGGCGCGCTGGTGGTCGCCCTGGCCTGGCTCGCATCTCGGGGGCTTCCCGGCGCGGCCTGATCGGGCCGGACGGGCGAGCGCGAGCCCGGCCGCGAAGTCCTCCGGATACTCCATCGCTCCGCGGACCGGAGCTCCTTGATGAGCAGCATCAGGAAGCTCACCGGCACCTCGCGGTCGTGGAGCGCCACCACCACCAGCCGGGCGTCGCGCCGGGCGTGGGCGAGCACCCCCCGCAGGACCTCGGCGCTCCCCGAGGCCTCCACGAAGCCGTCGGTGGCACACATGGGCGCACCGAGGACGGGCGAGCGGCCGTGCAGCGCGCGCAGCCGCGAGAAGGGATCCTCCCGGCTCGCGTCGATCACGGCGCTCGCCC
>JALSIO010000029.1 GCA_026989995.1 Myxococcales bacterium | reverse complement strand
CTGTTGACCTGGAAGGGAAAGAGCAGCGCGGGCCTCGGAGCGGTCGCAACCAGCCGGCGGGCCCGAAGCAGGAGACCCGGTCCGGGAGGGGCGCCACCCGGCCGCAGCACCACCGGCTCCACCGGTTCCGACTCCGGACCGCCCGCCGCGCTGCCCGCGGCACCGGGCTGGGACCGCGCCATGGCTCCCCGGCTCCCGGGCGCCCCGCCGCCCGCGCCGGCCGCGTGGCCCGGCGGCAGGTGGCTCGCCACCCGCACCGTGAGTCCGAGCCGGTCGCGAAATCCCCGCACGATGGCGGAGAAGGCCTTCTCGGCACCACCCGGTGCCTCGAGGGCGCCGATCACCGCCACCACCGTCACACCCGAAAGCGGGTCCTCCGGCCTCACGCGGGAGCTCCGGTCGCCGCGGCGAGCTTCTCCTCGAGGGCGAGGACGAGGCCGGTGGAGACCCGCACCGAGCGGGCGGAGTCGCCGCCCTCCCCCCGAAGGATGCGGGCGGCGATCTCCCGATACATGCGGCGGTAGGGCAGCGTCTTGGGGATCCTCCGGCGCCGGAGCACCCGGCTCGAGCTCTCCGCCTCGTAGAGGATCCCGTCCCGGATCCGGATGGTGGCCCGCTCCCCGCGCAGCTCCACGTGGTCCTGCAGGCCGATCCGCTCGCTCCCCCGATCGGTGAGCACCATGGTGAAGACGGCGCCATTCTGGAGCACGGCCCAGCACTCGACCGCACCGTTGCGGAAGCGCTGCACCCCGCACTCCTCCGCCTCGGAGAAGCCGTTCAGGTAGACGAAGTGGTCGATCCAGTGGCATCCGTTGGAGACCAGCCGGCTCCGGGATCGGGGCCAGCGGTACCAGTGGTGCCGCGGAAGGGGCACCTCGTAGACCACGCAGTGGTAGTCCACCGGCGCACCCGGCCGCTCCCCCAGATCGAGCAGGGCGAGGTCGTTGAGTGGCGAATAGCGGCGGTGGAAGCAGGCGAAGAGCCCGGCTCCACAGCCGGAGTCCATGGCCTCGAGCAGGTCCTTGAGCTGGGCCCCATCCACGGCCAGGGGCTTTTCGACCACCGCGTACCCACCCTGCTCGAGGATCCGGATGGCCAGGGGGGCGTGGGTGTGGTGGTAGCCCGCGATGAGGAAGACGTCGGCCTCGGTCTCCGGCCGGGGCTCGGGCGAGGTGTCGAAGATCACGTCCGGCGGCCGCCGAAGGGGGATCTGGCTCGGGTCGACCTCGTGGACCTCGCGGAGCGCCAGGGCGGGGCGGACGTGGGGGAGGATCACCGTCTTGGCGTAGTGCCCGTAGCCGAAGAGCACGGCCCGCGGTCGTTCCCGCTCCGAGGAACGCGCCGGAAGCTCCGGCGGGGCCCACCGCTCCACCACCGGTGAACGCGGCCGGAGCGGCAGCCGCCGCGCGCGGGCATCGCGCGCGCGCCGGAGCGCCGCGTCCACCTCGGCGGCGAGCTCCGCCTGCGGCGGCAGCGGCAGCGGAGCTCCCGATTCCGGCATCCAGCCCGCGAGCGCGGAGAGCGCCCGTCCCGTGGAGCCGGGACGGGCGTGCGCGGCGGGCACGAAGGCCAGCTCGGCGGCGTCCCCCGACCCGCAGCCCGGGAGCACGAGCTCGGCGGGGAGGACCAGCCGCTCCACGCAGCGCGGGTGCGTGGGCGCCACGAAGCGCACCGGCGCACCGGGCCCAAGCGGGGCATTCTCGGGCGCCTCGAGCACCCTCCCCTCGCCCACCGAGAGCCACTTGTCGTTGCGCAGCCCCTCCTGCATCCGCGACCGCGCCTTCCGGAGCACGGTCTTCGGACCCACCTCGCGGAGATAGTTCCAGACCAGGCGCGGCGAGGGACCTCGCACGAAGTAGAGGTCGGACACGGGCTCGAGGTTCACCAAACGGTGTACTTCGATCCGGTACTGCCCCGGAGCCCGGTGGAAGTCGAGCAGGGCGTCGATCCAGCGGTCGTCCACCAGCGCCCTCACGCGCCGGCCTCCCCGGCCGCTGCCCGGCCGGCCAGAAGCCCCTCGTAGAGCGCGAGGGTCTGCTCCGCGACCGCGTCCAGGGAGAAGGCCTTCTCCGCCACCCGTCGCGCCTCGCCGGCGACCCGCGCCCGCAACCCCGGATCCGCCAGAAGCTCCGCGAGGGCACGGCCGAACCCCTCTGCGTCTCCGGGTTCGACGAGGCGGCCCACCTCCCCCGCCGCGAAGACGTCCTCGGTGCCCGAGACCCGGCTCGCCACGACCGGCAGGCCGCAGGCGAGGGCCTCGAGAAGGGCGTTCGAGAGGCCCTCGAAGCGGGACGGCAGCGCGAGGAGGTCGGCCGCCCCGAGCCAGGGCCGGGGGTCGGGCACGGCGCCCGGGAATCGGACCCGGATCTCCGGCCACGAGCGGGCGGCCTTCCGGAGCTCGGCGCGAAGCGGGCCCTCCCCGGCGTACACGAGCTCCGGCCGCAGCTCCGGCGGCAGCCGCCCGACGAGCCGCCCCACGGCCACGAGCAGGAGGTCGGGTGCCTTCTGCGGAACGAGCCGCCCGAGGAAGAGCACCACCGGCCCGGGTCCCAGCCCGAGCCTCCGCCGGAGGCGCTCGCGCGTCGCCGGATCCACCGGGCGGTAGGCCTCGCAGTCGACCCCGTTCGGGATGCACCGGATCCGATCGGAGGGGACGCCGAGCCCGGCCAGCTCCTCGGCAGCGCGCCGGCTGGTGGCCACGCAGGCGTCGGCCCGCAGGTGGAGCGCGCGCTGGAGGCGCCGGAGCCTTTGTCGTTCCAGCACCGGACCGAGGCCGTGGGGCCCGGTGTTGGTGACCTTGAGCACCGCGGGCACCCGCCGCAGCCGGGCACAGGCGATCGCCGTGGCGGCGGAGGCTCCGTACTGGTGGACGTGGATCAGGTCGGGACGCCGGCTCCCCAGCAGGTACGCGGCCAGGGCCGAGGAGGCGGTGGCGACGTGCAGGCCGCGGCGCGGCAGACACGGGAGCCGGCGCACCTCGAAGCCCGCCAGCACCTCGCGCGCCGGCCAGCGGCGATTCCGCCGCTCGGTGATCACCACCACGCGGTGTCCCAGGCGGGCGAGGGCCTCCGAGAGGCGCTCCGCGGCCCGCTCGTAGCCGCCCACGAGAGGCCGGAACTGGGGGCAGACCATCGCGATCGAGAGCCGCCTCATGGACCGGACGGCCGCTGCGCCGACGCGTGGGCGCCCACCGCGGTCCCGGCTCCGTTCGGGGTGATGAGCCCCCCGCCGAGGAGCACGCCGAAGGCCACCGCGAAGACCGAGACGGTGTCCACCACGTGCTGGAAGAAGCTGATGTAGGCCAGGAAGAAGGCGAGGACGACGGCGTTGGCCGAGCGGTGCCACGGGTGGAAGAGCACCTGCGCGATGCCGGCGAGGAGGATGGCCGCGTAGATCCCCACGCCCGCGATCCCGAACTCGATGCCGAGGCGCAGGAAGGTGTTGTGCGGCTGCAGGCCCATGGCGTGCATCGAGCCCAGGCCCCATCCGCTCCAGAAGGCCCGCCGGAAGGCCTCGATCCCCTGGCTCACGAAGATCTGCCGGGCCTTTGCCGAGTCGTCCGGCGCCTCCAAGGTCACGAAGAAGCGGAGCCGTTCGATGGCGTCCTGGCTCAGGTCGGCGAAGCTCAGGAGCCCGACGATGCCCAACACGCCGCCCACGGCGAGCAGGAGCAGCGTCACCGTCCGGCGCCGGAGCTGGGGCAGCCGGCGGGCGCCCGGGCGCAGCAGCATCAGCCCCCACAGCAGCAGCATGAACAGGATGCCCTGGCGGCTGAAGGTGGGGAGCACCCCCGCCGTGGCGAAGGCCAGGATCCACAGGTCCCGGCTCGAGGCACGGGCCACGTCGACCGCGAGAAGCGTGCAGACGGCGAGGGCAGCCGACGACGCATTGGGATTGAGGTAGAGGCCGGCGGCCCGCCCCAGGGACTCCGAGAGGACCGGCCCCACCACGACTTCGTAGACGTTGAGCGGCACCGCGACGGCGAGGGTCAACAGGCCGGCGCGCCGGAGCATCCGACGGGCGGTGGGCTCCAGCATGAACATGGCCGTGCCGAGCACCACCGAGAGGTAGACGATGCGCCCCCGGAAGGCGACGTAGGAATAGGGGTTGCGCTGGCCCACGAAGTAGATCACCGCGGCCGCGAGGGTGATCACGATCCACATCCAGAAGAGCGGCCGGCCGAGGAGTCGCGCGATGTTCCGGGTCCGCAGACCGAGGAAGAGCAGCAGGTAGAAGGCCACCACCGGGTAGTAGAGGTTGATCCCGGTCCGCTCTCCCACCAGCTCCACCACGGAGGCCAGCCACACCACGAGCCAGCCCACTCCGAGCCAGAGGATCACCCGCTCCGCGAAGCCGAGCCGCTCCCGGGCGGGCGCCCCGAGGGCCGCGTCCATGGACGGTGTGCCAGCGCTCACGAAGCCTCCCCGAGGTTCCGGCGCCGCGCCCCGGCGAGCTCCCGGTAGAGGGCCTCGAGGCGTTCAGCCACCCGTTCGAAGTCGTACTCGCGCGCGACCCGTCGCCGGGCCGCCTCGTAGAGGCGCTTGCGCTCGCCCTGCGAGGCGTAGAGCTCCCGCAGGCAGCGACGCAGGTCCCGGGCATCACCCGCCCGGTAGAGGACCCCCGCCTCCCCCTCGGCGAGAAGCTCGCGGTTCGGGGGGATGTCGCTCGCGACGCAGGGTACGCCCGCGGCCATCGCCTCGAGCAGCGCGTTGCTCATCCCCTCCGAGCGCGACGGCTGGACGAGCAGGTCGGCCCAGGCGAGCTGCGTTTCCGGATCTCCGGGCCCGGCGCACTCGGTGCAGGCCGCGGCCCGCGGAAAGCGCCGGAGCATCGCCTCCACGCGGGCGCGGTCGCCTCCACCGACCAGCCGCAGCCGGAGCCCGGGGAGCTCCCCGGCGAGTCCGTCCACGGCGGCGAAGAGGGTCTCGAAGTCGCGCTTCTCGGGAGCGAGGGTGCCGAGGTAGAGGAGCCGGCGCGCGGCTTCCGGCACCGGCGGACGCGCCTGCGCGGGAAGCGCGACGCCGTTGGGGAGGCGGCGGATGCGCTGCGGCGGGATTCCCGCCCGCAGGCAGTCCTGCTCGATCTCGGTCGAGATGGCGAGGAAGAGGTCGGTCCGGGCCACGAGGCCTCTCGCCAGCAGCGGGCCGAGAAGCGAGCCCCGGCGCAGGCGGAGCAGATCGAAGCGGGGCCCGCCGTTGGCCAGCTTGCAGAGGAAGGGCCGGCCGCCCCGGGCGGCCGCCTCCGAGGCGAAGCTCGCGAGGGCGGAGCCCACGTGCGCGTGAACGAGGTCGAAGCGCGGGAGGAGGGAACCAGCGGCGCGGATCGTGGCCCGCCGCAGCCCGAGCAGGTTGGGCACGCCGATGCCGGGGACGCCGCCGAGGCGGCGGCTCCAGTCGCGGATGGGGTAGCGGTGCACCGGAAGCCCGCCGATCTCCTCCCGGAGGGGCAGGGCGGGATCACGCCGTGGTGTCAGCACCTCCACCTCGACCCCCCGGCGGCGGAGGGCCCGGGCGAGCTGCTCCGCCTGCCGCTCGGCTCCGCCCACGGTGGGGTGGAACTGGCTGCAGAAGAAGAGCACCCGCGGGCTCACGGTGCCGGCTCCCCCACCCGCACCGGCTCCCCCGTCCGCAGCGACTCGAGCAGCGCGAAGCAGGTCTCGGAGACGGCCCGCAGCTCCTCCGGGGCGAAGGGCGAGCCTCCCCCGCTTCGCACCGCCTGGAGCACCTCGGCCACCGCCCGCCTCTGCCCCTTGTCCTGGTTCAGCGTCCGAAGATCCCGCTCTCCGGTGATCCGGGTGCGCCGGAAGTTCTCGCAGGCGGCCGTGCGGCCGTCGCCGTGCACCTCGAAGGACTCCTTCGGGAGGTCGGGGGCGGTCCTCGCCAGGTAGGCCAGGGTCGCCGTCGAGCCGTCGGGGAAGGTGAGCAGCGCGAGCAGCGTGTCGTCCCGCTCCGGCTCGCGGCTCGGGGCGCGCGCCACCACCTCCTGCGGGGGCGCGCCCACCAGGAAGGTGAGCAGGTCCACGAAGTGGCAGACCTCGCCGAGGAGGCGACCCCCACCCTCGCGCGGGTCGAGGATCCAGCTCCCGGCCGGCGGCGGGCCGGCCGCCACGCGGTAATGGAGGGACAGCGGCCCGTGCCGGCCCTCGAAGGCCCGCCGCACCGCCCGGGCGTGGGCAGAGAAGCGGCGGTTGTACCCCACCGCGAGCAGTCCCGACGAGGCGGCAGCCGCCTCGAGCACGGCATCCACCTCGCCCGGGGTCAGGCCGAGGGGTTTTTCCACGAAGACCGACTTCCCGGCGCGGAGCGCCCGGGCCGCGAGCTCCGCGTGGGAGTCGTGGCGGGTGGCGACGAAGACGAGGTCCACCTCGGGATCGGCGAGGGCCTCCTCGGGATCGCTGGCGCAGCCCTCGAAGCCGAAGCGCTCCGCGGCCTGCCGCGCCGTGGCCCCGGTGGCGGTCACCACGGTGCGGAGCCGGCAGCGACCGGCCGCCGCGATCGCGGGCAGGAGCACGCTGCGCGCGTAGGCCCCCGCACCCACCACCGCCACACCCGGCGTGCCCACGGCCGGCCGCCGATCGCGGAGCTCCACCCGG
>JALSIO010000028.1 GCA_026989995.1 Myxococcales bacterium | reverse complement strand
CGCGGTGGCTCCGTCGAGGGCCTCCCCGGTGTCGGCGTCGACCCAGGAGGCCGAGAGCAGGATCCGCGGCTCGAGGGCCTCGGCCCGAAGCCGGGCGCGGGGCCGTGTTCGCTTCGTCTTGGGCGAGTGGGCTTTGCGAGACGGCTTTCGGTGACGTCGGGCCATGGCCAGCTCCACCCTGGCCGCGCGGGAACCTACGGGGTACGCGGTGCCAGGACCCTCCGTGGGAGGACATCGGCCCGCGGGACCTTTCGGTTGAGGCCAAAAGACCCCGCTGTCGGCGCTGCGAGGGCGAACCGCCCCCGACTCGCCGACTTCGGAATGGTCTTGCGCGCTGCTCCAGCCGTGGGTCGACGGCACCCCCGCCGCAGCCCGATCCGGCCGGTCTCCCACCCGTTCCCGGCACGCGGTGCGGAGCGCCGCCCCTTCCCTCGGCCGGACGGCCGCGCCGGGTTGCGATCTGGATCACCGGAAGCCCCCGCGGCGCACCGGGACCGGCGGCATCCGGGCGCCTGCACCCGACACCGCCGCCCGCGCCAAGGCCGCGGGGTGGGCCGGCTCTCGGTGTCCCGGTCCGGTGTCACTCGCCCGAGCCGGCTGTCTCGTCCTCGGAGGGCCCCGCAGGCGCGTTTCCGGCCCCGATGGCCTCGAGCTCCCGGAAGGCGTCGCGGACCTCGCCCTCCACCTCCCGGAGCTTCCGATCGAGCTCGCGGATCAGCCGAGCTCCTTCCTGGACGTCACGCGCAAGCTCGTCGATCGGCGTCTCCGAATCGTCGAGGCGCTGCAGGATCGCCTCGAGCCGCTCGACCTTCTCCTCGTAGCTCTCGTCCCTCCCCGGCTCCCGGGACTCGCCCTTCACGATTCCTCCTCCTCGAGCGCCACCCCGCGCACCTCGCTCTCGATCCGCCCGTCCACGAGCTGCGTCGTCAGGCGCTCCCCGGGCGCGACCGTCGCCGCCGACCGCACCAGCCGCCCCCGTGCGTCGTAGCTGAGCGAGAAGCCGCGCGCGAGCGCGCGCTCCGGGGCCGCCTGTCGGAGGGTCTGTTCGCGGGCACCGAGGGTGCGGCGCTCGGCCTCGAGCCGGCGAAGCGCGGGCTCGGGTCGAAGCCGCTCCCGCAGGCGCGCGAGCGCCCGCCGGCGCTCGCGCAAGGAGCGCGCCCCGGTCCGCTCGAGCTCCGCCTTCGCCGCGTCGAGCCCCGAGCGGGCGAGGCGCAAGCGCAGCTCCGCCGCGGTGCCGAGCCGCCGCCCCGCCCCGCCGAGCTCGGCGAAGTGCGCACCGAGGCGCGCAGAAACCGAGCCCGAGAGGCGGGTGGCCGCGTGCCGGAGCTCGGCCCGTCGCAGGTCGAGGAGCTTCCGGCTTCCCTGGCGGAGGCCGATGGCGGCCCGCCGGAGGCGCTCCTGCCGGAACCGCACCTGGCCCCGCAGCACCCGCGAGAGCCGCTGGCGCGCTTCCTCGATCTGCCTGTCCACCGCCACGAAGCGCGCCACGAGCTCCTCGGCGGCCGCCGTGGGGGTCTTGAAGGCCCGCCCCGCCACCACGTCGAGCACGCTCTCGTCGGTTTCGTGGCCGATGGCGGTCCACACCGGCTTCGGAAACGCGGCCACCGCCCGGGCGATCGCTTCGTTGTCGAGGGAGGCGAGGTCGGTCTTGGAGCCCCCGCCCCGGGCGATCACCACCAGGTCCACCGGGAGCCGCTCGGCCGCGGCCAGGGCCTCGAGCACCGCGGCTTCGGTGCGATCCCCCTGCATCTGGGCGTCGGCGGCGTAGATCCGGAAGCCGTAGGGAGAGCGCCGGAGGGTCTCGACGAAGTCGCGGAAGGCGGCGCTTCCCACGCTCGTGACCAGCGCAACCCGCGCCGGAAGCAGGGGAACCGGGCGCTCGGCGTTCCTCCCGAGGAGCCCCTCCCTCTCCAGCCGCTCGAGGATCCGCCGGCGCCGCAGCGCGAGCTCGCCGAGGGCGAAGGTCGGATCCATGTCGAGCCCGACGAGCGCGAGGCCGTAGCGGGGGTGGAAGCCGACCCGGCAGAGCATCCCCACCTCGGTCCCGTCGCGCAGGTCGAGGTCGAGGCCGGCCTCGCGAAAGCGGGTGCGGATCCGGACCAGGTCCCGCGCCCAGATGGTGCAGCGCATCTGGGCGACGATGTCGCCCGACGGGCCGGTCTCGACCAGGTCGCAGTAGAAGGCGCCGCCCCGCTCGCGGCCGGAGCTGATCTCCGCCCGGAGCCAGAAGGTGGCCGTGGAGCGGAGCGCGGGCTCGAGGAGGGCCTCGAGGCGCCGGGCGACGGCGCTCAGGCGGACGAAGCTGCGGCTCACCCGGGCGAGGCTAGCACCGCGGCTCCCGCGGGAGTCCGGTCGACCGGCCGGGCGGCCGCCGCCCGGCCGGGATCCGCTCATCCCGCCAGCAGGTCGGGGAGCCCGGCGGCCGCCTTCCGCTCCACCAGCGCATAGAACCCCGAGCAGAGCGGCGCGTGGCGCTCGTCCTCGAGAAGTTCCACCTCGGCCGACAGCAGCACGGCGTCGCGGGGCGCGTGCGTGGCGAGGAGCCACGTCGTAAGCCCGTCCTCCACGAGCTCCGGCGGGCGCGCCGGCCGCGCCCGGTTCCCGCCGGCCGCCCCGCCGCCGAGCGCCTCCACGAGGCGGGTGAGGAGCTCGGCGAGCGCGGCGACGAAGCGGCCGATCTCGGCACGCCCGACGGGGTGGTCGGACCCCTCCCCCGAACAGAGCCTCCGCACGAGCTCGAGGGCGTCGTGGGGATCGAGGGCGAGCAGGGCCGTCACCGGAACGGGCGCCTCGAAGCGGCCGCCCACCCCCGCCACGGCCCCGGCGTGACCCACGAGGATGGCCGACTCCGGATAGGCGGCGAGGGAGCAGAGCGCCAGCCGGCTGACCGCACCCGTGACCGGCCGGGCCACCGGAGCGGAGGGCTCGCCGCTCGCGCACGCCCGGCCGCGCGCGGCGCGGTCGAGGCGATCCCTGAGCTCGCTCCGTGCGCAGTCTTGCGGCAAGGGATGCGCCTCCGGGCGGACGGGATGGCCGCCCTTCCTTATCGTCCGCCGGAGTCGAAACCCAAGATCGGGGGAATCGGGAGGATTCGGGTGGAGGAAGGCCGGCCCCCGGCTCCGGGCGGACCCCTCGCCGGGATCGTGGTGGTGGACCTCACGCGGGTCCTCGCGGGACCCTTCTGCACCCTCGTGCTCGCCGACCAGGGCGCCCGGGTCATCAAGGTCGAGCGGCCGGGCCGGGGAGACGACGCCCGGCACATCGGGCCCTTCCGCGGCCGGGCCAGCGCCTACTTCCACTCGCTGAACCGCGGCAAGGAGTCGATCGCCCTCGACCTCCGGGACCCGGCGGACCGCGAGATCTTCGAGCGGCTGCTCGCCCGTGCCGACGTGCTCGTGGAGAACTTCCGGCCCGGGGTGATGGAGCGGCTCGGCTACGCCTACGACGAGCTTCGCACCCGGTTCCCGAAACTGGTCTACGCCCGCACGTCCGGTTTCGGCAGCACCGGGCCGGAGCGCAGCCGACCGGCCTACGACATCGTGGTCCAGGCCCTCGGCGGAGTCATGAGCCTCACCGGGCACCCCGGTTCCCCTCCGACCCGGGTCGGGACCTCCATCGGGGACCTGGCAGCGGGGCTGTTCACGGCGGCGGGCATCGCCTCGGCGCTGGTCCAACGGGAGCGCACGGGCCGCGGAACCTTCGTCGACGTGGCGATGCTCGATTCCCAGGTGGCGCTGCTCGAGAACGCCATCGCGCGGCTCCAGATCACCGGCGAGGTCCCGGGCCCCCTCGGCTCCCGGCACCCCTCCATCGCGCCCTTCCAGGCCTTTGCCACCGGCAGCACGCCCATCGTGATCGCGGCCGGAAACGACGCGCTCTTCACCCGCCTCGCGGGGGTCCTCGGGGCCCCCGAGCTCGCCGAGGACCCCCGCTTTGCCACCAATGCGGATCGCTGCCGGAACGTGGACGCACTCGAGGGGGCCCTCGAGGAGCGGCTCGCGGGCGAGGATGCCGCCACCTGGATCGACCGGCTCGAGGCCGCCGGGATCCCCTGCGCTCCGATCCTCGACGTGGCCCAGGTGGTCCGGCACCCCCAGGTCCGCGCACGGAACATGCTCGTGCGGGTTCACGATCGGGAGCTCGGGGAGATCGAGCTCGCCGGCAACCCGATCAAGACGGCCGGCCACCCCGACCCGGAGACGCGTCGGCCGGCGCCGGAGCTCGACGCCGACCGGGCTGCCATCCTCCGTGAGCTCGGAATCGGGCCGTCCCCCGCACGAAGCCGCTGAGCCCGGATCGCATCCCGGCCCGAGGGTGGTGGCCCTCGGGGGTTGGCCGGGATCCCCCCGCCCGGACGGAGGCGGCGGGCTCCCGCCCCTCCCGCTGATACCCTGCACCCGGGCCGGCCCGCGGCTCAAGCCCGGGGCGTGCGGATCCGCTCTTCTCGGTAGCCGCCGACCCGGGCCGCGGCCCCCCGGGGCCGCGGCCCGGCGGGAGGGGGAGGCAACCCGGCCATGCGCGATTTCGACGTCGACCCGGAGGAGACCCGGGAATGGGTCGAGGCCCTCGACGCGGTGATCCGCCAGGAGGGTCCCGAGCGCGCCCACCAGCTCATCGAGGCCCTCGTCGACAAGGCACGCCGTTCGGGCGTGAACCTCCCCTACAAGGCCACCACGGCCTACGTCAACACCATCCCCGCGGTGGACGAGCCGCCGATGCCGGGGGAGCCCGGCCTCGAGCACCGGATCCGCGCGGTGATCCGCTGGAACGCCATCGCCATGGTGGTGCAGACGGCCCACCAGAGCGCCGAGCTCGGCGGCCACATCGCGAGCTTCGCCTCCGCCGCCACGCTCTACGACGTCGGCTTCAACCACTTCTTCCGGGGCCCCGAGCACCCCTGCGGCGGCGATCTCGTCTACATCCAGGGCCACTCGGCGCCGGGCATCTACGCCCGGGCCTTCCTCGAGGGGCGGATCAGCGAGGAGCAGCTCCACCGCTTCCGCGAGGAGGTCGACGGCGGCGGGCTCCCCTCCTACCCCCACCCGTGGCTGATGCCGGACTTCTGGCAGTTTCCGACCGTCTCGATGGGACTCGGCCCCATCCTGGCCATCTACCAGGCCCGCTTCATGCGGTACCTGGAGGACCGCGGGCTCGTCGAGCCCGCCGGCCGCAAGGTATGGGCGTTCATGGGTGACGGCGAGATGGACGAACCCGAGTCCCTCGGGGCCATCGGACTCGCCGCCCGGGAGCGGCTCGACAACCTGATCTTCGTGATCAACTGCAACCTGCAGCGCCTCGACGGACCGGTGCGCGGGAACGGGAAGATCATCCAGGAGCTCGAGGGCACCTTCCGCGGCGCCGGCTGGAACGTGATCAAGGTGATCTGGGGGGACCGCTGGGACCCCCTTCTCGCGAAGGACCACAAGGGGCTGCTCGTCCGCCGCATGGAGGAGGTGCTCGACGGCGACTACCAGACCTACGCGGCCCGGGACGGCGCCTACGTGCGGGAGCACTTCTTCGGGAAGTACCCCGAGCTGCGCGAGATGGTCGCCCGGATGACCGACGAGGAGATCTGGAAGCTGAACCGCGGCGGGCACGATCCCAAGAAGGTCTACGCCGCCTACCACGCCGCCTTCCACCACCGCGGACAGCCCACGGTGATCCTCGCCAAGACCGTCAAGGGCTACGGGATGGGCGAGGCCGGCGAGGGCCAGAACATCACCCACCAGCAGAAGAAGATGGGCGAGCGGGCCCTCCGGGCCTTCCGGGATCGCTACCGGATCCCGATCCCCGACGAGGACATCGTCGACGCCCCCTTCTACAGGCCCCCGGACGACAGCCCCGAGGTCCGCTACATGCACGAGCGCCGGCAGGCCCTCGGCGGCTACCTCCCGACCCGGCGGGCGGACGCCCCGCCGCTCGAGATTCCGCCCCTCGAGATCTTCCGCTCCCAGCTCCGGGGCAGCGGCGAGCGCGAGATCTCCACCACCATGGCTTTCGTGCGGATGCTCTCGACGCTCTGCCGGGACGAGAAGATCGGCAAGCTCGTGGTCCCCATCGTCCCCGACGAGGCGCGCACCTTCGGGATGGAGGGCCTCTTCCGCCAGATCGGCATCTACTCGAGCGTCGGGCAGCTCTACACACCGGTGGACCGGGGCCAGGTGACCTGGTACCGGGAGGACAAGCGGGGCCAGATGCTCGAGGAGGGCATCTGCGAGGCGGGTGCCGCGGCCTCGTGGATCGCCGCAGGCACCTCCTACGCCAACTACGGCCTCCACACCATTCCCTTCTACGCGTTCTACTCCATGTTCGGATTCCAGCGGGTCGGGGACCTCTTCTGGGCGGCCGCGGACTCCCGGACCCGCGGATTCCTGATGGGCGGCGTGGCCGGGCGAACCACCCTCGCCGGGGAGGGACTGCAGCACCAGGACGGCCACAGCCTCCTCGTCGCCTCCACGGTGCCCACCTGCCGCGCCTACGACCCGGCATATGCGTACGAGATGGCGGTGATCATCCACGACGGCCTGCGGCGCATGATGGGCGAGCGCGAGGACTGCTTCTACTACATCACCATGATGAACGAGAACTACGTCCACCCGCCCATGCCGGAGGGCGTGG
>JALSIO010000027.1 GCA_026989995.1 Myxococcales bacterium | reverse complement strand
GGCCGAGATGCTGGCCGAGCTCATGCGCATGAAGCAGGGCATCGCCGTCGCCGGCACCCACGGAAAGACCACCACCACGTCGCTCGTCGCCCACGTGCTCACCGCCGTGGGCCGCGACCCCACCGCCGTCATCGGCGGGCGCGTCCTCTCGCTCGCGGGCGATGCCAGCGGAAGCCGCCTGGGCCAGGGGCCGTGGCTGGTTGCCGAGGCCGACGAAAGCGACGGCACCTTCCTCGACCTCTCGCCGGTGGTGGCCGTGGTCACCAACGTCGATCCGGAGCACCTCGACCACTTCGGCTCCTACGAGACCCTCCGGGAGGCCTTCGCGCGCTTCGCCAACCGGGTTCCGTTCTGGGGCCTCGCGGTGCTCTGTCTCGACCACCCGGGCGTGCAGGCCATCCTCCCCGCGGTCCGCCGGCGGACATTCACCTACGGACTCTCCTCCCAGGCCGACCTCTCGGCCTCGGAGCTGACCCCGGACGGCTGGGGGATGCGCTTCGCGGTGAACCACCGCGGCAAGCTGCTCGGCTCGGTGCGCCTTCGACTGCCGGGCCGCCACAACGTGGCCAACGCGCTCGCCACCCTCGCGGTCGCGCTCGAGCTCGACGTGGACTTCCGGGAGGCCGCCGACGCCCTCGACGAGTTCCTCGGCATCGAGCGGCGCTTCGAGAGCCGTGGCGAGGTGGCGGGGATCCGCGTGGTGGACGACTACGCCCACCACCCGGCCGAGATCCGCGCCACCCTCGAGGCCGCGCGCTCGCTTCACCGCGGCCGGGTGGTGGTCGTCTTCCAGCCGCACCGCTACACGCGCACGCGGGACCTCTTCGAGCAGTTCGCCGGCGCCTTCCACGAAGCGGACTGCCTTCGGCTCACCGAACTCTACCCGGCCGGTGAGGAGCCGATCCCGGGGATCAGCGCCGAGGCACTCGCCGCCGTGATCCGCGATCGGGGCCACCGCGATGTCGCGCACACGGGTTCGCTCGACGACGCGCTCCGCGCCCTCCTGCCCGAGCTTCGAGCGGGGGATCTCGTGCTCACGCTCGGAGCCGGGAACATCTCCTCGCTCGGCCCCCGTCTGCTCGAGGCCCTGCGCGCGGAGGGCCGGCGGTGATCGGCGCGGAGGCACGGCAGGCGCTCGTCCGCGCCCTCGGCGAGCGGGTTCGCTTCGAGGTGCCCCTGGGGCGTTTCACCTCCCTGCGCGTGGGCGGACCCGCCGACGCGCTGGCCTCCCCTGCGAGCCGGGAGGAGCTGGCCCGCGCCTTCGAGGTGGCCGGCGAGTTCGGCCTGCCGGTCACGGTCCTCGGCGGGGGCTTCAATACCCTGGTCCTCGACGGGGGGCTTCCCGGACTGGTGCTCCGGATGAACCGACTGCGCTCCGTCGAGATCCGGCAGCCCGCGCTCGTGGCCGAGGCGGGCGTGAGCCACGCCCGCGCCGTGCGCAGCGCTGCAGACGCCGGCCTCGCGGGGCTCGAGTTCGGCGTGGGGATCCCGGGGACCGTCGGCGGCTGGGTGGTCATGAACGCCGGGATCGGCGAGCGCGAGATCCGGGACGTCCTCACCGCGGCCGAGATCCTGCGCCCGGGTGCCCGGGCCACCGAGTGGATCCCCGCCGCCGGGCTCGGGCTCGGCTACCGCGCCGCCCGCGGCCTCCCGGAGGGTGCCGTGGTGGTGGCTGCCCGCTTCGGCCTCGAGCCCGGCGATCGGGAGCGCATCCGGCGCACCATCCGGGAGCTCCTCGACCGCCGCGCGCAGACCCAGCCGACCCGCCAGCCCTCGTGCGGATCGGTGTTCAAGAATCCGCCGGGAGACTTCGCGGGACGCCTGATCGAGGCCGTGGGGCTCAAGGGCGAGCGGTGCGGCCGCGCCGAGATCTCCCGCCTGCACGCGAATTTCATCGTGACCGGGCCCGGTGCCCGGGCTGCGGAGGTCCTCACCCTGATCGAGCGGGCACGGGAGCGCGTCCACGCCGAGACCGGTGTGCTCCTCGAGCCCGAGGTGCGGATCGTCGGGAGACCCGGCTGATGCCCTGGCGGATGGCGACGAGCCGGCGCGGCAGACGCCGGGGGGCGACCCGACCCGGACGCGGCGACCGGCGCCGGCGCCTCGCCGTGCCCCCGCCGTGGATCCTCCCGGCGCTTTTCGCCTTCGGCCTCGGTCTGGGGGTCGCGCTCGGGCCGCGGGGCCTGTACGCCGCGGCCGAGGCGCTGCAGCCGGGCGGGCTCGAGCTCCGCCGGGTCCGGGTGGTGGGCGCGGCACGGGTTCCGGCGGCGGTGTACGCGCGGGCGGCAGCGGTGCCGGGCACACCCCTCGCAGCGCTCGACCCGGACGCCATCGCGGCCCGACTCGAAAGGCTGCCGTGGGTCCGGCGGGCCCGCGCGCTTCCGCTCCCCCCCGACCGCCTGTGGCTCCGGGTGGAGGAGCGCACGGGCCGGGCGGTGGCCCGGGACGCGGCGGGATGGCTGCGGGTGGTCGACGGCAGCGGGCGCCCCTTCGCCGCGGCCACGCCCGAGGAGGCCGAGCGCCTGCCGCGCATCGCCGGGCGCTTCCACCCGGCCCGCCGCGAGGACCTTCGCCGTCTGCGGCGGGCGGTGGTGATCCTGCGGGCCTTCGAGGCCGTGCCGGGCGCGCGGCCGCGGGAGGTGGCGGTGGAGCCGGCGCCGAATCGGGCGGCCACCGTGACCCTCGAGGGCCTTCCGGGCCGGGTGGTGCTCGGGGAGGGCGCCCTGGCCCCGCAGCTCGAGCGCCTGCGGCGGGTGCTGGCGGAGCTGCCGGACGCCTCCTCCACCGCGGGGGAGATCGACTTGCGCTTCGGCCGGCAGGTGGTGCTCCGCGGTCACCGGGCGGCCCCGGGCCGGGTCCCGCTCGGGGCCCGGTCCGCCCGGCACCGCGGATCGCCGGGCGGGGGCACGGGCTAGCGCGGGGATTTTCGCGGGTTCCGCGCGCGGCGTCGCGGGGCCCGAAGCCGGGACCCTCCGGTCAAGCCGAGGGTCCCACGCAGAAGGGGGGTGGGAACATGGCACGCAAGGACGACCTCATCGTGGGTCTCGACATCGGGACCACGAAGATCTGCGCCATCGTGGCGGAGCGGACGGAGAACGGGATCGACGTGGTGGGGATCGGAACCCATCCCTCGCGGGGGCTGCGCAAGGGCGTCGTGGTCGACATCGACTCCACGGTCCAGTCCATCAAGCGCGCCGTCGAGGAGGCGGAGCTGATGGCCGACTGCGAGATCAGCTCCGTCTACGCCGGAATCGCCGGCGGGCACATCCGGGGGCTCAACTCGCACGGCATCGTCGCGGTCAAGGATCGGGAGGTCCGGGACGGCGACGTCAAGCGGGTGATCGATGCAGCCAAGGCGGTGGCCATTCCCATGGACCGCGAGGTCATCCACGTGATCCCGCAGGAGTTCATCATCGACGACCAGGACGGCATCCGGGAGCCCCTCGGCATGGCCGGGGTGCGACTCGAGGCCCGGATCCACATCGTCACCGCGGCGGTCACCAGCGCGCAGAACATCGTGAAGTGCGCCAACAAGGCCGGGCTCAACGTGGCGGACATCGTCCTCGAGCCCCTCGCCTCCGCCGAGGCGGTCCTCGCGCCCGAGGAGCGGGACCTCGGCGTCTGCCTGGTGGACATCGGGGGCGGGACCACCGACATCGCCGTCTTCTCGGGCGGCTCCATCCAGCACACCTCGGTGCTCTCGCTGGGCGGCAACCACGTGAGCCACGACATCGCGGTGGGGCTCCGGACCCCCTTCCACGAGGCGGAGCGGATCAAGAAGCGCTTCGGTGTCGCCTCCGCGCGCTTCGTGCCCACCGACGACGTCATCACCGTGCCGAGCGTGGGCGGGCGCCGGCCGCGGGAGATCTCCCGCAAGATCCTCTGCGAGATCATCGAACCGCGGGTGGAGGAGATCCTGAGCCTGGCGCGCCGGGAGCTCGAGAAGTCGACCCTCGAGGCCGCCATTCCCTCCGGCGTCGTCCTCACCGGCGGCTGTGCCGCTCTCGAGGGCATCTCGGACCTCGCAGAGGAGCTCTTCGAGGTGCCGGTTCGCATCGGCACGCCGCTCCACATCGGGGGGCTCCGGGACGTGGTGACCGACCCGATGTACGCCACCGGGGTCGGGCTCGTGCTCTACGGCTTCGGGCAGAGCGAGGAGCGGTCCACCGCCCGCTTCCGGATCCGGGACGAGTCCATCTTCCGGCGGGTGAAGCAGCGCATGCGGGACTGGTTCTACCCGGAGTTCGACTGACGGGCTTTTTTTGGACGAAACCGGCGCAAAAACGTCGCATTCGTGATAGCTTGAGCCGCGGCAGGCGGCATGGGGGGTGTGCGATGCCGAACGACGATCGAAGCAGGAATCGCGACCGCGGGGCGGGAGCCCCGGACGAGGCGCCCGAGCTCGACTTCCTCGAGGTGGGCGAGGACTCGGAGCTGATCGAGCTCGAGGAGACGAGCCGACGGCGGGCCTCCATCAAGGTGGTCGGCGTGGGCGGCGGCGGGGGCAATGCCCTGAACTCCATGATCGAGGGCGGGCTCTCGGGCGTGGACTTCATCTGCGCCAACACCGACGCCCAGGCCATGAAGCACAACCTCGCTCCGGTGAAGGTGCAGCTCGGGATCGAGTGTGCCCGCGGGCTCGGCAGCGGCGCACGGCCGGACGTCGGCAAGGCGGCCGCCCTCGAGGCCCGGGAGCGGCTGCAGGAGCTGCTCGCGGACACGGACATGGTCTTCGTCACCGCGGGCCTCGGCGGGGGCACCGGCACCGGCGCGGCCCCCGTGATCGCCGAGGTGGCCCGGGAGCTCGGGGCGCTCACGGTGGCGGTGGTGACCCGGCCCTTCGCGTTCGAGGGGCGGGTGCGGGCCCGCCACGCGGAGCAGGGCATCGAGGAGCTGCACCGGGTGGTGGACACGCTGATCACGATCCCGAACCAGCGGCTGCTCTCGGTCGCGGGCAAGGGCGCCCGGCTGAAGGACGCCTTCCGCCTCGCCGACGACGTGCTCTTCAACGCCGTGAAGGGCATCTCGGACCTGATCACCGTGCACGGGCTCATCAACCTCGACTTCGCGGACGTGCGCACCATCATGAACGAGATGGGCATGGCGCTCATGGGCACGGGCGTGGGCCGGGGCGAGAACCGGGCGGTGGAGGCCGCGCAGGCCGCGATCTCGAGCCCGCTGCTCGAGGACCTGTCGATCGAGGGCGCCCGGGGGGTCCTGATCAACATCACGGGGTGCGAAGACATGACCCTCTTCGAGGTCAACGAAGCCAGCAGCCTGATCCAGGAGGCCGCCCACGAGGACGCCAACATCATCTTCGGCGCCGTCGTGGACGAGTCGCTGCCCGAGGGCGAGATGCGGGTCACCGTCATCGCCACCGGACTCGACGACGGTCGGGCCCGGCGCGGCCGCGACCGCTTCGAGGAAGCCGAGCGGGAGCGCCTCGCCTACGCCAACGTGACCCGGCTCAAGCCGCGCGCCGCGGAGTTCGGGAACCTGCCCGCGGCCGAGCGCGGCGGGGCGGAGCCCCGGGCCGAGCAGCCGCGGCCGAGTCTCGAGGAGGAGCTGCGGGCCGAGGGCCTCGCCTCGCCCTACGACGAGGCGGGGGGCGAAAGCGAGTACGACACGCCGACCTTCATGCGCCGGGGCAAGCGCCTGGCCCACGAGGACGACGACACCGACTCGCCGGCCTTCCTGCGACGCTCGGCGGACTGACGACGCGCCCGCCGGAGGGGATGGCCCCGCAGGGCCGCCCCCTCCGGCGGGGGTTGTGATTCCCTCCCGATCCGGCAGGTTCCCGGCCATGTCGGATCTCGTCCTTCTCGAACGCGATGGCCCCGTCGCCACCCTCGTCCTGAACGACCCCGAGCGCCGCAACGCCATGAGCCACGCCATGGGGGAGCGCTTCCGGGAGCGCGTGGCCGAGCTCTGCAGCGACGAGTCGGTGCGCGCCGTGATCCTCACCGGAGCCGGCCGGGCCTTCTCCGGCGGCGGCGACCTCTCCATGATCGGCTCGCGTGCGGCCGAGGCGGCCTCCGGCTCGGAGGGCGCGGAGGAGGCGCGCCGCGCCATCCGCGACATCATGCGCGGCTTCTACGGGCTGTTCCTCTCCATCCGCGACGTCCCCTGCCCCACCATCGCCGCAGTCGGGGGCCACGCCGTGGGAGCGGGTCTGTGCCTGGCTCTCGCCTGCGATCTGCGGATCGTGGCCCGGGAGGCGCGCCTCGCCCTGAACTTCACCCGCCTCGGCCTCCACCCGGGCATGGGCGCCACCTGGACCCTTCCCCGTCTGGTGCCCGCCGAGGTCGCGGCCGAGCTCCTCTACACCGGCCGGACCATCCGCGGGGAGGAGGCACCGGCGCTCGGCCTCGCCCGCCGGGCCCTGCCCGCCGAGGAGGTGCTGCCCGCGGCCCGGGCGCTGGCCGCCGAGATCGCCGCAGCGGCCCCGCGCGCCGTGCGGGGCGTCAAGCGCGCGCTCCGCCGGACCGAGGGCGCCAGCCTGGAGGACCAGCTCCTCTTCGAGGCCACCGAGCAGGCCGCCTGCTTCGGCACGGCGGACGTGCGGGAGGGGCTCCGGGCAGCAGTGGAGAAGCGGGATCCGCGTTTCACCGGAGCCTGATCGGTCTCCTACCCGGCTGTTCCGCCGGGTGGGGTTCGTTACAGTCGGCGGCACGGGGAGAAGTCT
>JALSIO010000026.1 GCA_026989995.1 Myxococcales bacterium | reverse complement strand
TGGGTACCCCAGAGCAGCAGGGACGCCACCGGGGCGAAGAGCTGGTTCCGCCGGGCGTCGGCGAGGTCGAGGCAGCGGCGCAGCCGCCGGATCTCCGCGGCGGCGTCCCGTCCGGACCCGGCCAGGCGGGCCTCGATCTCCCGGAGACGCTCGGAGCGGAACGACTCGGCTGCGAGGCGGTCGAGGAGCTCGGCCAGGGGGGCGAGCCCACGCCCCGCCGCGTCGGCGGCGGCCAGGGTCTCGCGCACCCGCCGCCGGAAGCGGGCTGCGAACAGCGCCTCCAGGGTCAGGGCGGCGAGGAGGGGAAGGGGCCCGGCCGGGGTGACGGCCAGGAGCACGAGTGCCCCCGCACCGAAGAGCGCGAGCCCGGCGGCGAAAAGGCGCACCGCCCGTCCGGGCGCCGTGCCCCCGGCGCGGGCCCAGGCCACGAGCGGTCCGGTGGCGATCCCGCGGGCCACCTGCTCGCCGAGCACGGCGAGGTCCTCCCGGAGGTCGACCCGATCGCGGAGCTCGGCGACGGCCTCCTGCCGGCGCCGGACCTCCTCGGCGCGCGCGGGCTCGAGCAGCCAGCGGGCCAGCGTGTCCTCCCCGGCGCGGCTGCGGGCCTCGCAGAGGCGCTCGAAGAGCGATCCGGGGCCGAAGAGGTCGAGGTCCTCGGCGTAGAGATGGTGGGGGTCGCGGTAGCGCTCCCCGCTGCTGCCGGTCCCGGCGAAGCGGTGCTCCAGCCGATCGAGGCCCCGCCGGTAGAAGGCGCAGGCCCGTTCCATGCGCCCGCGGCTGCGGATCACCCGGTCGTGGTAGACGACGAGCGCACCGAAGAGCCCGGCTGCGGCGAGAGGGAGCGGAGCCGGCAGCAGGCCCGGTCCGAGCGCGAGCCAGGCGAGCAGTCCCCCCGCCGCGAAGACTGCGAGCCGTGCGTTCGAGATCCAACGGCTCCGCCGCGCCAGGCGGGCCGCCTCCCGGGACCGCGCCTCGAAGCCCGCCCGGTAGATCCCGGCCGGATCCGGCGCGGGCCGGTCGCCGGGCCTCCTCACGGGAAGACGAGCACGCGGCAGTCCGGACCCGAGGTGCGGGCCCGGGCGAGGGCCGAGGCCACGAAGCGCCGGGCGTCCTCCACCGCCTTCCAGAGGCCGTGGCCGCGCGCGAGTCCCGCCGCGATGGCCGCGGAGAGCGCGCAGCCGGTGCCGCGAACCGGCGGTCCCTCGCTGCGCTCGCCCGCAAGCCAGCTCGCCACGGGCACCTCGCCCGCCCGCTCCCGAGCCAGCAGGAGGTCATCCGGCGGGCCCTCCCGGTGCCCGCCCTTGAGCAGCACGGCCCGGGCGCCGAGTTCGAGGAGCGCCCGGGCTGCGGCCTCGCAGCCGGCCCGGCTGCCCACGTCGATGCCGGTGAGCGCCTCCGCTTCGGGGAGGTTCGGCGTCACGAGGTCGGAGCGCGCGATGAGCCCGGTGAGCGTCGGGATCGCCCGCGTCTCGAGCAGGGGCGTGCCGTCGCTGGCGCGCAGCACCGGGTCGACGACACGCGGCGGTCCCGCCGGCGGCACCGGAAGCTCCTCGAGCGCGTGGGTCACCGCCCGCGCCACGTCGTCACTGGCGAGCATGCCGATCTTGATCGCGCCGGGGGGGCAGTCCCGGAGCACCACCCGGATCTGGTCCAGCACGGCGCTCGGGAACACCGGAAGCACCCGGTGGACCCGCCGGGTGTCCTGGATGGTGAGCGCGGTGACCGCGCCGGACCCGTGCACGCCGAGATGCCGGAACACCTGCAGGTCGAGCTGCAGGCCGCCGCCGCCGCTGGGATCGGAGCCGGCGATCGAGAGCGCGCTCCTCACGGCGCCGGATGGTAGGCTCGCGGGCCATGGTGCGCATCCGACCTCGGTCTGTCGGCTCCCGCGTCCGCGGGCTCGTGCTGTGCATGTGGTTCCTGGCCGGTCCGGCCGCGGCCCAGCAGGATCCCGCCCACAACTGGTTCGCGACGCTCGTCTCCCAGGGCGACATCCCCTTTCAGGTGACCCACTTCTGGTCCCGGGGGCCGCGACTTCGGATGGAGCTCGTGGTGGGAGACCACCGCGTGGTGCAGATCGTCAACGGCGAGACCTACTTCGTCCTCGACGCCGTGCTCGGCCGCGGCGTGGCCATCCGGCGACATCCCCGCGCGCTCGCGGCCGACCGGCCCGACCGCCGTCCCTTCGGCGACGAGCTCGAGCGGCTCCTCGAGGCCGGCGCCGAGAAGATCCGGGAGGAACGGGTCGCCGGGAAGCTCGCCGACGTCTACCGGCTGACCGAGCCCGGCATGCGTCGCACCCTGTGGGTCTCCCACGACCCGCCGCGCCTCCCCATCAAACTCGAGGTCTACAACCGCTCGCGCGGCCTCACGGCCACCCACAGCTACCTGAGCTGGACGCATCCACCCGCGCTCCCCGACCTCTTCTTCGAGCCGGATCCGCGCTTCGAGATCGAGGCGGTCTCCTACGAGGCGTACGTGGAGCGATCCGCGTCGGAGCCGGTGGGGCCGGCGCCGGTGCTCCTGCCGGTGCTGTTGCACGGCCCCCGCGAGGGACCGGGAGGCGCAGCTAGGAAACCCAGGTGATGTTGGCGTCGGCGAGCGGCGGCTGTTTTTCCGAGAGCACGGCGAGCTGGCGTGCGATCTTCCCGGCGATCCCGGAAAACGCCCGGGCCGCCTCCGAGTCCGGCGCCGCGAGGACGATGGGCCGGCCCCGATCTCCCTCCTCCACCACGCGCGGGTCGATGGGGACCTCGCCCAGGAAGGGAATGCCGAGCTCCTCGGCGACGCGGCGGCCTCCGCCGCGCCCGAAGAGGTAGTAGCGGCGGTCCGGCAGATCCGGCGGCGTGAACCAGGCCATGTTCTCCACGATGCCGAGCACGGGCACGTTCACCTTCTCGAACATGCTCAGTGCCTTGCGGGCATCGACGAGTGAGAGGTCGTTGGCCGTCGTCACGATCACCGCTCCCGAGAGTGGCGCCTGCTGGGTCAGCGTGAGGGCCGCATCGCCGGTGCCGGGCGGCAGATCGAGCACCAGGTAGTCGAGCTCGCCCCAGGCCACGTCGGTCAGGAACTGGCGGATCAGGCCGTGCACCATCGGACCCCGCCAGATCACGGGAGACGAGTCGGTGAGGAAGAAGCCCATGGACATGACGCGAAGTCCCTGGGCCTCGAGGGGCAGGATGCGGCGCTGCTCGGTGCGCGGGCGCCCCTGGACCCCGAGCAGCAGCGGCAGCGAGGGCCCGTAGACGTCGCAGTCCATGAGCCCGACCCGCGCGCCCGTTCCGGCGAGCGCGAGGGCGAGGTTCACCGAGGTGGTGCTCTTGCCCACCCCGCCCTTGCCCGAGGCCACCGCAACCAGGTTCCGCACACCGGGGAGCACCGGCGCCTCGGGGCCGCTCGGAGCGGCGCGCCCGCGGGTCTGCGCGGTCATCCGGACCTCGACCGCATCGACACCCGGGAGCGACGCGACGCGCTCCCGGGCCTCCCGCTCGAATTCGGCCTTGATGGGGCACGCGGGAGTGGTGAGCTCGATGTCGAAGGCGACGCGGCCACCGTCGATCCGGAGGTTCTTCACGAAGCCGAGATCGACGATGCTGCGGCCGAAGTCCGGATCGACGATGGGGCGGAGCGCATCCAGGACCTGGGATTCGGTGGGGGCCATGGCAGGGGATTCTAGCAGCCCGGCCCGGCGGGCCGGCGCGCGGCGGACCCTCCGGCCCGGGCCCCTGGGGAAGCTCTCGGGCTAGAGAGCCGCCAGGTGCTGCAGGGTGCTCGCGAAGTGCTCGAAGGCGAGCTCCGGCGCGCCCAGGAATCGGGCGATGCGGCCGATGGCGAGCTCCCGCTCGGCCGCCGCCCGTGCCTCCGCACAGCCCCCGTCGCCCGGCGAGCAGCTCGCGCCCTGCACGAGCAGGCGGAGCGCGGCCTCGACCTCACCCGCGAACAGGCCCGCGAGCCCGGGGGGCAGGGCCTCGTGGCGGAGCGCCGCGTCCGCGAGCGGGAGGTACGCCGCGAGTCGGGCCAGGTCGCCGTCGGAGGCGGCGCTCGCCACGAGCGCGAGCAGGATCCGCGCCCACGCCGCCGCCAGCCGTGCCGGATGGTCTGCGAGCGCTTCGTCGAGGTGTTCGACGGCGTGGAGCAGGCCCCCGGAGGGCACGGGCGGGCCGATCACGGTGGGGACGGGGGATTCGTGGTTGCCCGAGTTGGTGCGATCGCGGGCGAATCCCTGCCACGGGATCGAGGCCGGGGTCGCCGCCGCCGGGGTGTCCCACACGAAGAGCCAGCCCTCGCGGGTCGCGGCCACCACCTCGGTTCGTCCGTCGCCGTCGACGTCCCCCGGTGTCGGGGAGGCGATGATCCAGCCGTTCGTGTGCTTCGGCCACCCGGGCGGGGAGGCGGCGCTGCCGTCGGGGCGGACTCCGTAGGCGCGCACCAGGTAGGCGCCGCTTCCCGCGAGCACCTCGGGCCGGCCGTCTCCGTCGACGTCGGCCAACGAGGGGCTCCCGATGAACTGCATGTCGTCCATGGGCTGCGGAAAGGCGGGGTGCAGCTCGTGGGTGAGCGGATCCCACGCCGTGATCTGGTGGTCCCCCCCGGTCTGCATGCCAGGGGCGAGGACGTCGACGAGCTTGCGCACGCCGAGCGTCGGGGCCACGAACTCCGGGACGCCGTCGCCGGAGAGGTCGCCGAAGGCGCCGGAGCCGAGGGCGGGGAGGAAGGGGCCGTCGGCCGAGCCGGCGGTGGGCGCGACCGAGCCCGGCCAGCCGAAGCCGGGCCAGTCGATGGCGAGCGGGATGGGGGTGCCGTCGGCATCCCGGCGGCGCGGGCTGCCGTCGGGCTGCAGCAGCATCGCGGGTCCGACCGTCGCGAAGATCGCCGTGGTGAGGGTTCCGTCGCCGTCGAGGTCGGCGAGGGCGGGGGAACCCGGCGTCCCGGTTCCCACGGTGGGGAGGAGCTGCGGGGCCAGCAGCGGAACCGGCGCGGGCCAGCCGGGCAGGAAGGGGCCCCGGGGATCGAGGTGGCCCGACGCGCGCACCGCGTAGACGCGCCCCGCGGTGTCGAGCGAAAGGTCGCCGAGGTCGCCGGCCTGGCCCAGCAGCAGATTGAAGAGCACCGAGGGCGAGGTGAAGCCCTCCGGCTCCCCGGCGTACTCCTCGTTGGTGGCCACCACGAGCTCGGGCCTCCCGTCGCCGTCGAGGTCTCCGACGGCGGGCGAGGAGAGGATCTTCGAGCCGCGCGCCCGCACCCCCGCGGTGGCCGGCTCGTGGCGGCCGGTGTCCGGGTCGATGCGCACCCGGGCCGGGTCCGCGAGGCGAACGGGGAAGCCGGGGACGGGGGTCCCATCCGCGCGCCAGGCGTAGAGGTGGCCATCCCAGGCCGTGACGGCGATCTCGAGCGCCGGATGGACGCCCGGCGGATCGAGGTCGACGAGGGTCGGCGCCGCCGTGATGGCGGGATCGAGGTCGTTGAAGCGGTCGACGAGCGCCGGGTCCGAGCGGCGCGGGTCGGTGCGGACGGGAAAGCCCTCCCGGCGCCGGCCCCGGTCGTCGAAGACGTAGACGCTCCCTTCGAGGCCGGCCACCACCACCTCCATGCGACCGTCGCCATCGAGGTCCGCCGCTGCGGCGGGCGCGAGGATGCCCTCCCGCGGCACCGGAACCCGGCCCCTGGCAAAGCCCGGGGACAGATGGACGGGCAGGGGATCGGTCCAGGCGGGGAAGCCCGGGAGCTCGTGGCCGTCGAGGCCGCGGATCGCGTGGACGGCGCCGTCGGAGGTGCCGAGGACGATGTCGAGGACCCCGTCCCGGTTGAGGTCCGCGAGCGCCGGCGATCCCTCCGCCGAGGCCCCGAGATGGATCGGCCCGACCCGGAGGTCCGGGTCGTGGTGGATCGCGATCACGCGGCGGTCCTCGGCCAGGTTTCCGAGGTTGTCCACCACCCGCAGGCGGATGGTCACGGTGTGTGCATCGGGGTCCTCGCCGCGCTCGTCGCCCACCGGCTCGGCGGGGTCGAAGCCGCAGTCGGCGGCGACCCGGGCGGGGAGGAGTCGGGCGAGCTCCACGCGCTCGAGGGCCGTGAGGCTGGCCCCGGCCCCGATCTCCGTGTACGAGGTCGGCTGGACGCCACAGCCCACCTCGACCGACCACGAGAAGGACCGCGGGAGCTGGCCGGGGCGGGTGACGGCCCGGGCGCTTCCCACCACCGGAACCACCGGACGCCGGACCGGGTCCACGAGCTCGAACCAGCGCAAGCTTCCCGAGAGGTCGGCCTCCGGCGGGATGCGGTCGACGTCGATCTCGAGCATCGCCCGGGCGTCGGGGCGTCCATATCCGGTGTAGGAGTCCCATCCCGGAAGGGTCGGAAAGCGGCGGGAGCCGAAGAAGACCCCGAGTGCACCGCTCGAGAGCAGCGTGGAGAGGAGCGGGTCGGTGGTGAGCCCCGGATCGCCGCTGTGGTCCACGTCGCGCGCCGTGGCGCGCAGGATCTGCCGGATCTCCTCGGCCGAGAAGGGCCGGTCGAGTCCCGGATAGGGTGCGAGCTCACCCCGGTCCATGAGGTTCCGGCCGTGGGAGACGAGCAGCAGGACGAGCCCGTTGGTGCGCCCGGTGGCCTCGGAGGAGCAGCTCGTGGACGGAACCGCCAGCCACGCCCGGCCGCCGTAGTTCGTGCACCCGTTCAGGATGTCGTAGACGTCCGTCTC
>JALSIO010000025.1 GCA_026989995.1 Myxococcales bacterium | reverse complement strand
GCACACGATGTGCTCCCACTCGGGGAGGTAGCGGCCGAGCAGACCGACCTCGTTCATCACCAGGAGGTTGCGGGTGACCCGCTGCTCGGCGGCGAGGATCTCCTGGAAGAGCCGCGAGGCCTCCGGATCGCCGCGGAAGCGGTCGTCGACGAGGTCGAGGTTCTCGCGGATCAGCCGCCTCGCGGTGCGGGAGAGCTCGAGGTCGTGACGGCCGGCCACGAGGAAGGCCTCGAGGAGGCGGAGCGGCTGCTCCCGAAGGAAGGCCGCGTGGGGAATCTCGAGCTGGTCACCGGCCCGGCGAAAGCCACCCTCGAGGGGGCGCGCCACCGGGCGGCGCCCGCCGCGGGCCCGGGCGGCACTCTGCTCGATCACGATCTCGGAGAAGGTCTCGACCGCCCGGGCGTGGCGGTAGTAGGCCTGCATGAAGCGCTCCACCGGGAGCTCGGGACCGGGCCGCTCGGCGTAGCCGAGCACTTCCGCGAGCTGCTCCTGCAGCTCGAAGCTCATCTGGTCGGTCTTGTGGCTCGCGATGCGGTGGAGCTGGTTTCTCACCCGCCACAGGAAGTCGAGCCCGGCCCGGAGCTCTGCCATCTCCGACTCGGTGAGCAGGCCGAAGTGGAGGAAGTCTGCGAGGCCGCGCACGGAGGGGTGGGCCGCACAGGTGATCCAGTGGGCCGTGTGGTAGTCGCGCAGTCCCCCGGCGCCCTCCTTCAGGTTGGGCTGCAGGAGGTAGAGCGAATCGCCGAACTTCTCGTGGCGTTCACGCCAACCGCGCAGAAGCCGCTCCACGAATCCGCGCGCATCGCGGGCCACATCGCGGCGAACGGCCTCCCGGAACTCGTGGAAGAGGTCCACGTCGCCCACCAGGAAGCGGGCGTCGAGCAGGGCCGTGGCCACCGTGAGGTCGCGTCGGGCCAGGGCCAGGGAGTCCCGCGGCGTCCGTGTCGCTGCACCCAGCGGCAGGCCGCCATCCCAGAGCCAGTACTGCAGGCGCTCACTCACCCGCGAGACGTAGGGATCGACCCGGCCGGGGTGGAGGAAGAGAAGGTCGACGTCCGAGCGCAGCGACATCTCCCGCCGGGCGTAGCCGCCCACCGCCACCACCGCGAGCCGATGCCCGTACTCCTCCCCGCCGGCGTAGAACTCCTGTTCCGCCAGCGCGAAGAGCCGCCGGAGGAGGCGGTCGACGGCATCGGAGTGTTCCTCGTTGATCTCCTGCCCGGAGGCACCCGACGCCATGCGCTCGAAGAGGTAGCCGTGGACGTCGTCGAGGTAGCGCCGGACCGCACCCACCACCCCCGCGGCGCCGAGGCTGGGATCGAGCTCGGCCGCGGGCAGCTCCGCCAGGTACCGGTCGATGGCGGGAGCGGCCATCACCCGGCCTCCCCGGACTCGCCGGCCAGGCGGGCCCGCTCCGTGCGGTAGGCGCCGAGGGCGTCGGCCAACGCCCGGGCCACGAGCTCGTGGTACTCGGCGCTGCGCAGTCGCCGCGCCTCGATGTGGTTGGTGGCGAAGCCCATCTCCACCAGCACCGCCGGCATCGAGGAGAGGTAGAGCACGTAGAAGGGCCCCGGTTTGGCACCGAGGTCGTCCACGCGCCGATAGCGCCTTCGGAGGGTTCTCACCAGGGACTCCTGGACCGCCCGGGCCAGGGCCCGGGACTGGGGCGAGACCGCAGCCACCCGGAGCCCGGCGAGCGTCCGCTGAAGCACGTCCACCTGCTTCCTCGACACTCCATTCTCCCGGGCTGCCACGGTGACGGTGTGGCGTCCGTCGCTCGGATCGAGGTAGTAGGTCTCGATCCCCCGGGCCGCCGCCCGGGGCGCCGCGTTCACGTGGAGGGAGACGAAGAGGTCGCCGCCCGCACCCTCTGCGATGGCCGTGCGCTCCTCGAGCGAGAGCGTCCGGTCCCGGTCCCGGGTCATCACCACGCGAAAGCCACGGGCCTCGAGCAGATCCCGGAGCCGGCGCCCCACTGCGAGGGTGATGCGCTTCTCGCGGATGCCGAGCAGGCCGCTCGCCCCGGGGTCGTGGCCCCCGTGGCCCGGATCGACGATCACCGTCCGGACGGGGCGCAGCACCGGCGGGAGCGGGGGAAGGGAGCCGCTGCGCGGCGGAGGTGGGGCGAAGACGTCGACCACCACCCGGTCGGGCGCCCGCAGCACCAGCAGCCGGTGGCGACCATAGGCGGAGAGGTCGAGCACGAGGCGGGCCCGCTTGAGGGTGTTCTGTCCCAGCCGGATCCCCTCGAGCAGGCCGTCACGGACGGGAATTCCCTCCGCGTAGCGCCGCCCCACCCACACCCCGGGCAGGTCCACGTAGAGGCGCTCGGGGCGGCCGGCGTCCGGGTCCGGGCCGAGGCGGTGCAGCTCCGGAACCGCCGGGGCGCTGAGCTCGACCACCACCCGTGTGTAGTCGGGGTACGACCAGTGCCGCACCTCGCGAACGTCCGCGAGCCCCGGCGGACGCCCGGCACCCATGAGGGCCACCGCGGTGGGAATCAACAGCGCCGCCCGCACGATGGCCCGCCTCACGATGCGCCCCCCGAAAGGAGCCGATCCCGAAGGGCCGCCAGCCGGCGAAGGGCCTCGAGCGGCGTGGTCTCCTCGGGCACCATCCGGCGCAGTTCCTCGAGCACCTCGCGTTCGGCCGCCGACGGCGCCTCGAAGAGCCCGAGCTGCCGGCCCGGGGCGGTGGCGGGCGCGGGCGCCGGGCCCACCTCCCCCGCCTCGAGCCGACGCAACACCTCCTGCGCCCGCCGGATCACCTCGGCGGGCAGCCCCGCCAGCCGGGCCACCTGGATGCCGTAGGAGTGGCTTGCCCCGCCCGGCAGGAGCCTCCGCAGGAAGACCACGCCGTCCTCGGCCTCGCGGGCCGCGAAATGGGCATTGTCCACCCCGTCCAGACGGTCGCCGAGCTCGACGAGCTCGTGGTAGTGGGTCGCGAAGAGCGTCCGGGGAGGGCCTCCCTGCGCGTCGTGGAGGAACTCGATCACGGCCCAGGCGATGGAGAGCCCGTCGAAGGTGCTGGTGCCCCGGCCGATCTCGTCCAGGACGAGAAGACTCCGGGGCGTGGCCTGGGCCAGGATCTCCGCCGTCTCGCGCATCTCGACCATGAAGGTCGACTCGCCCCGGGCCAGGCGGTCCGTGGCTCCGACACGGGTGAAAATGCGGTCCACCACACCCACGCGGGCGGACTCGGCTGGCACGAAGCTGCCCATCTGCGCGAGCAGCGCGATCAGCGCCACCTGGCGCAGGTAGGTGCTCTTGCCGGCCATGTTCGGCCCGGTGATGACCAGGATCGCTGCGGCGTCGTCGCCGAGGGCGGTGTCGTTGGGGACGAACTCCTCGCCGCGCCCGGCCGCCGCCTGCTCGACCACCGGATGCCGCCCCCCGCGGATGCAAAGACCCACGCCGTCGTCGATCTCGGGCCGCACCCAACCGCCCTGCCGGGCCACCTCGGCCAGCGACTGGAGGGCGTCGAGCTCCGCGACGGCCGCGGCGACCTCCCGCACCGCGGGCGCGTGCGCGAGGACTCCCGCGCGCAGCTCCTCGAGCAGGCGTCTTTCCAGGGCCGCCGCCCGGCTGCGGGCTCCGAGCACCTGCTGCTCCATCTCCCGGAGCGCCGCGGTCGTGAACCGCTCTGCCTGGGCCAGGGTCTGCTTGCGCTCGTAGTCCGCGGGAACCCGGGAGAGGTGCGCCCTTCCGACCTCGAGGGCATAGCCGTGCACCGGGTGGTAGCGGATCTTGAGGGTGCGGATGCCGGTGCGCTCCCGCTCCCGCGCCTCGAGGCCCGCGATCCACTCGCGCCCCTTGGCCGCGCTCTCCCGGAGGGCGTCGAGGTCGGTGTGGAAGCCCGCGCGGATGAAGCCGGTCTCCTCCGCGCCGCGCGAGCCCCGGGGGAGCGCCGGGGGATCCTCCACCAGGGCGGCCTCGAGGAGCGCGAGGGGCTCCTCGAGCGGCCGGGGACGCGGCAGGGAAGCCGGCGGCTCGGCGGAAAGCGAGGGAAGCTCGCCCGGCTCGGCCTCCGGCGCGAGGGCCGCGGCCACCGCCGGAAGCGCGCGAAGGGAGTCGCGGAGTCGGGCGAGGTCGCGCGGCGCGGCACCGGGCCGCGCCACCGCGGAGAGGCGCCGGGCGAGATCGCGCACCCCTCCGAGGGCCTCGCGGAGCCGCCCGCGCAGGCGGTCGCGCTCGGCCAGCCAGGCCACGGCCTCCTGGCGCGCGCGAATCGCCTCGGGGCGGAGGAGCGGATAGGCCACCAGCCGCGCGAGCTGGCGGGCGCCCATCGGCGTCCGGGTCCGGTCGAGGCGCTCGATCAGCGTCTGCCGGCGGCCCCGGTCCTCGGCGTTTTCGAAGAGCTCGAGGTGGGCACGCGTCGAGGCGTCGAGGACCATCGTGTCCGCGAGCGCGTAGCGGCGCAGCGGCGCCAGATGCCGCAGCGCAAAGGGCTGGTGGCGTTCGAGGTAGCGCACCACCGCCCGGGCGGCGCGGGCTGCGGGGTCGTCGCCTTCGAGCGACTCGAGAGCGGGGGCACCCCCCGGCCCCTCCCCGGCGAAGTCCTCGGGCGGCACCTCGGTGACCACGGCCTCGGGGAGCTCCCGCAGGAGCCGCGTGCGGAGCGCCCCGGGAGCTCCCCGCGCCGCCGCCGGCCCGGGGAGGAGGATCTCCCGCGGGCCGAGGCGCAGGATCTCCTCGAAGAGCGGCTCCCACGGGGCCACCGTCGCGCGGAGTTCACCGGTGGTGGCGTCCACCGCGGCGAGTCCCGCCTGCGGCTCGGCGGGTGCGAGCGCCACGAGGTGCAGTGGCCGGGCGGCGTCGAGGGCCTCGGGGTCGCCGGCGAGGCCCGGCGTCACCACCTCGACCACCTCCCGGCGTACCAGCCGGCGGCCCGACTCCGCGGGGTCCTCCACCTGCTCGCAGATCGCCACCCGGTAGCCGAGAGAGGCCAGCTTCTGGATGTGCTGCGAGGCCGCGTGCACCGGCACGCCGCACATCGGTACCGGGTCCGGCTTGTTGCGGTCCCGCGTGGTCAGGGCGATATCCAGGATGGGGGCGACGCGCTCGGCGTCCTCGAGGAACATCTCGTAGAAGTCACCCATCCGGTAGAAGACGATGGCGTCCGGGTGCCGGGCCTTGATCGCCAGGTACTGGCGCATCATGGGCGTGTCGAGCGCCGAGGACCTGCTCACGCCAGCGTGTCCTCCGCGATGCTGCCGCCGCTTTCGAGCGCCGCCAGAAGCCCGCGCAGCGCCTCCGCCCGCTCCTCCGAGCTCCCCCCCTCGAGCAGGATGCGGCCCAGCGCGGCGTGGGCGTCGAGGGCGCCCGGCTCCCGCTCCACCAGCTCCCGGAGGAGCTTCAGGGCCTCCGCCCGCTCGCCGCGCTCCGCGAGGGCCCGCGCGAGCGAAATCCCTGCCCCGAGATCCTCGGGATGCTCGGCGAGCCTCGCGGTCAGCAGCTCCTCGAAGCCCCTGGGCTCTCCCACCGCCGCGTAGGCACTCGCGAGCAGGGGGTCGATCTCGACGGCGCGGTGGGGCGCCGCCTCGCGCGCCCGCTTCCAGGCCTCGAGGGCCGCGCGGTTCCGGCCCCGCTCGGCCATCAGGTGGCCCAGCAGGATCCACGCATCGGGATGGTCGGGCACCCGCCGAAGCACGCGGCGCAGCCGGCGCCGCGCATCCCGATCGCGCCCCTCCGCGTGGGCCGCGCGCGCAGCGGCCACCCCGAGCCGCGCGACGAGCGCATCGGCGGAGCCGCGGTCGATCCGCCGCAGCCTCCGCACCATCTCGAGGGCCCGGTCGTAGTCGCCCGTGTCGGCGAGCAGCCCGGCGAGGGTCCGCAGCGCCGTCGGGTGTCGGGGATCGCGGGCGAGGACCTCCTCGTAGGCCGCCATCGCCCGGCGGAGGAAGCCGCCCTGCCGGAAGTCCTCGGCGAGGTCTGCGAGCGCGAGCGTCCGGAGCGCGTCGGGCAGATCGCGCCGCACGAGAAGGTTCTGGTGGATCTGGATCGCCCGGCCGATCTCGCCGCGCTGGCGGAAGATCCGCCCGAGCGCCAGATGCACCGCCGGTGCGCCCGGCTCCGCGGCCGCCGCCTCCCGCAGGGCCTCCTCCGCGCCCGCGAGGTTCCGGTCGAGGGTCGCGAGCAGCGCCCGCTCGAGCGGAGCCGGTCGGGCCCGGGACCCCCGGCGGCGGCGAAGCCAGCGCGACAGGCGCCCCACGGATCAGCGCCCCCGTTCCGCCCGCGCTCCCTCTCCGAGCCCGGCACCGGCCGGCTCCTCCGCGAGGGGGAGGCTCCGCAGCTGGTGCACCTCCGCCTCGAGACTCCGGGCCAGCCGCCGGTAGCGGCGGGCCAGAAGCCGCAGCCGGAGGAGCTCGACACCGGCCAGCATCAGCGCGAGGGCGAAGCCGGCCCCGAAGGCGCCGACCAGAAGCCAGAAGAGCCGCACCTCGACGAGCCGGCCCACCAGGAAGTCCACGTCCACCGGGGTGGCGTTGCGCTGGGCCAGCTCCGTGCCGGCGAGCACGATGGCCAGGACGAGCACCACGCCCGCAGCCCGAAGCAGGACCCTCAGCACGCTCCCCCCGCCGTCAGGCCGCCGTCTCGCTCTCGCCCGCCGCCGGCGGCGGCGTGGAGCGATCCACCATCTCCTTGAGCTCCTTGCCGACCTTGAAGAAGGGGGTGCGCTTGGCCGGGATGTGGACCTCGTCTCC
>JALSIO010000024.1 GCA_026989995.1 Myxococcales bacterium | reverse complement strand
TCGCCCACCTCGAGCGGCCGCATGCGGACCACGGGATCGCCGGGAGCCCAGATCGGAACCTTGTGGTCGTCGCGCAGGATGAACTCGTCCGCCTCGATCCGGGCCTCGCGCAGCAGGGCCCTCCGCTGTTCCACGTCCTCCGGGAACCGCTCGGCCAGGGCCCGGAACCACCCCAGCGCGACGAGCACCTTGCCGACGCTGCCCGGGTTCTGCCGGCGATCCCCGTGGAGCTCCGCGTAGCGGGGCACCCCTGGATCGGAGAGGTCGAGCAGCGCCACCGCAAAGCCGGTGGCATCGCCGCCGAGCAGCTCCCGCAAGCGGTCCCCGAGCTCGTCGTCCGGCTCCGGAAGCTCGACCTCGGGATGCCCCGCCAGGCGGATGTCGACCTCTGCGGCGGAAAGCAGCCCACCGGGCGTGAGGCGCCCCCGCGCGAGCAGGATCTCCCGGGCCAGCCGGTAGGCCTCGAGCCGGGCGATCCCCGTCTCGGGGTAGCCATCGAGGGGATAGCCGGAGGCGGGCGGGGCGGCCGCCATGGCGGCCCCGAGCAGCAGGGAGAGGACCATTGCGCGCTTCACGGCACCCTCCGGCGGCGCCGTGGCGGCCACCGCGGAGGCGAGTCTAGCCCGCAGGCGGGCGCCCCCTCCACGCGGCCGCAAAGGCGGGCTAGGCTCGGCGCGCCGTGCCGATCTTCCGACGTCTCCGCGACCTGGGCGTGCTCGGGATCAACGCCCGCAACGCCCGCTACATCCTCCGGGAGAATCCCCGCCGGCTCTATCCCCGGGTCGATGACAAGCTTCGCACCAAGGTGCTGTGCGAGGCGGCCGGCATCCCGGTTCCGAAGCTCCTGGCCGTGGCGCGGCGCCATCACGAAATCCCGGAGCTGCTCGAGAGGACCCGGAGCCTCGACTCCTTCGTGGTCAAGCCCGCCCGCGGGGCCATGGGAAACGGCATCCTCGTTATCGGCAGCAGGCGGGGGCACGCCTACCACCGCAGTGGAGGCCGGACACTCGACCTCGAGGCCATCCGCTACCACGTGGCCGGAATCATCTCGGGCCTCTATGCCCTCGGCGGGCACCGCGACGAGGCGATGGTGGAGGAGCGGCTCTCCACCCACCCGGCCCTTCGCGAGATCGCGGTCGAGGGGGTGCCCGACGTCCGGGTGATCGTCTTCCGGGGGGTGCCGGTGATGGCGATGGTGCGCCTGCCGACCCGGGCCTCGGGCGGCCGGGCGAACCTCCACCAGGGTGCGATCGGCGCCGGCATCGATCTCGCCACCGGGCACACGGTGCGCGCCGTGCTGCGCAACCAGCCGGTCCGCACCCACGCGGATTCCGGACGACCGGTGGTGGGCGTCGCCATTCCGGCCTTCGACCGGGTGCTCGAGGTCGCCACGCGCGCCGCCGGGCAGACCGGCCTCGGCTACGTCGGTGCGGACGTGGTGGTGGACGCGGAGCGCGGGCCCCTGGTGCTCGAGTTGAACGCGCGGCCGGGCCTGAGCATCCAGGTGGCCAACGGTGCCGGGCTGCTCCCCCGCCTGCGCCGGGTGCACGAGCTTCCGACCCGGGAGATGGACCTCGCGGAGCGCATCGCGCTCGGGCGCGAGCTGTCGCGCTCGCATCCCCTTCGACCGGCGGCACAGGAGGAGGCAGCTTGCTGAGAGATCGAACCGTTGCCATCGCCGGGGTCGGCCCCGGTCTCGGTCGCGAGGTGGCGGCCCTCGCCCTTCGCGAGGGCGCCCGGGTCGTGGCGGGTGCCCGGAACCGGGAACGCCTCCTGGAGATCGCGGCCGAGCTCGATCCGGACGGCGGGCGGATCCTCACCCATCCGCTCGACGTCACCGACGCCGATTCCTGCGCGGACTTCGCCCGCGCTGCCTTCGAGCACGCGGGGAGGCTCGACGCCCTCGTGCACGTGGCCGCCCTCGATGCCCTGTTCGGAACCCTCGAGAATACCTCGGCCGAGGACTGGCGGCGCTCCTTCGAGGTCAACGTGCTCGGAACCGTGCAGATGGTCCGGGCATGTGTGCCGCATCTGCGCGCGACCGGCGGCGGCGCCGTGGTGCTCGTGGGGTCGCAGTCCATGTGGCTTCCGCCGCGGATGCCGCAGATCGCCTATGCCTCGGCCAAGGGTGCGCTCGTCTCGGCGATGGGCCACATGGTGCGGGAGCTCGGCCCCCACCGGATCCGGGTCAACATGGTCGTTCCCACCTGGATGTGGGGGCCGCCGGTGCAGGCCTATGTGCGCTGGCAGGCCCGCAGCCGCGGCATCTCGGAGCAGGAGGTGGTGGCCGAGATCACGGCGCAGATGCCCCTGGGCGAGATCCCGGCCGACGAGGATGTGGCCGAGGCCGCCGTCTTCCTCTGCTCGCAGCGCGCCCGGATGATCACCGGTGAGACCCTGATGGTGAACGCGGGCGAGCTGGTGCGCATCTAGTCGGCTCCAGCGCGCGGCCGGGCCGGTTCCGCGTTGCCCGCGTGCCCCCGGCGGGGTAGGCTCGCCGCATGGTCCCGATCCGCCCGCGGCGCCGCCCGGCGGACGACACCGCGAAGACGGGAGGCGGCCACCTTGGCTGACCTCGGCGCCCTGCCGTCCTCGCTGGTGCGACTTCCGGCGCGACTCGGTGCGCCCCTTCGCGAGCTCCGGGCCGAGATCGAAACCCGACTGCGCCAGGCCCCCCTCGAAGTGAACGACTACGGCTACGACCGGACGGGCTTCCACCTCGACACGGCCGCGCGCTTCCTCCTGCCCGCGGCCCTGCTCTACCGCTACTGGTTCCGGGTGGAGACCCACGACATCGACCGCGTTCCTCCCGGGCGCGTGCTGCTGGTGGCCAACCACTCCGGGCAGTTCGCCTACGATGGCGCCATGCTGGGCGTGGCCATGCTCTTCGAGGCACGCCCTCCCCGCCTCGCGCGCGGAATGGGGGAGTATTTCCTCTGGCGCATGCCGTTCATGGGGACCCTGGCCGCCCGGATCGGAGCGCTGGTGGGCACGCCCGAGAACTGCGCCGCGATGCTCGAGGCGGGCGAGTGCGTCATGGTCTTCCCGGAAGGTGCCCGGGGGGCCAACAAGCCCTTCCGGAAGCGCTACCAGCTCCAGCGCTTCGGGCTCGGCTTCATGCGACTCGCCCTCGAAACCCGAACGCCGATCGTACCGGTGGCCATCCTCGGTGCGGAGGAACAGCAGCCGGGCCTGGCCAACCTGGAGGGCCTCGGCCGCCGGCTCGGGCTGCCCTCCTTCCCGATCACCGTCACCGCACCCTGGTTCGGTCCCCTCGGCATGGCCTTCGCGCTCCCCGTCAAGTACCGGATCCATTTCGGCGAGCCCCTCTTCTTCGAGGGAGAAGCTCACGAAGAGGACGCCTCCATCCAGGCCCGGGTGGACCTGGTCCGCGACGCGCTCGCGCAGGCGATTCGCGAGGGCCTCCGCCGGCGCCGCGGCATCTTCTTCTGAGGCGCCCCCGACTTCGGAGGCGCGCCCTAGCCGATCTCGCCGAGGGGGCGGCGGTCGGCGACCTCGGGCTGACGTCCCAGGCGCAGCGGCGAGAGGGGGGCTTCCACCAGCAGGGTCCGGTGAAGGTCCCTGGCCCGGCGGTAGCCCCGCTCGAGCCGGTCCCGGAGCACACCCGGTCGCCTCCGGGCCTCCTCGAGCGCTCCCCAGGCCGCAAAGGAGGGCAGCGCGCAGAGGAGCACGCACTCGGAGTCGCGGACCAGGGCATTGCGGAAGGCCCCCACGAGCTCGGCACCCAGCTCGGCGAGGCCCGGAAGCGCGTGGTCGTGGAACTCCTCGAGGAGGGCCGCCGCCTGCCCCGGTTCCACCGAGACCAGCTCGTGGGTGTAGACCGCGCCCCGGACGCCCGCCGCGAGCAGCTCCTCCACCGTGGGGCTGTAGGGCGCCGGGAGCAGGATCCGGTCGAATCCACCGCGTCGGAGCGCCGCGGCCTCGCGCCACCAGGTGCGCAGCGAGGGATCCTGGAGCTCCGGATGCGACAGCTCGTGCTCGAAGGAGCGCGCGAGGCCGGCGAAGCCGTCCTCCTCCCAGATGTTGACCACCTCCGGCCATCGGCCGGTGCTCCCCACCGTGCCGAAGACGCCGAAGCAGAGCTGCCCCCGCTCGGCACGACCGATGGGGCTCCACCAGGCCGTGACGTGATGCATGTACCGCGCGCGGTTGGCACCCCGGATCTCGACCTGCTCGTGGATGTAGACCTTGGGATTCACCGGTCGGCGGCCTCGCGACGGGCCGGGGGGGCCTCCCGCGGCGCCTCCTTGCCATCCTGGGCTCCGACGAGCTCGAGGACCGCGCGGGCGAGCCCCTCGAGCCCGAAGGGCTTGGCGAGCATGGGCCGTGCCGCGGCGAGCGGCGCCTGGCCGGCGCGGCCCGGGTTGCCGCTGATGAGCAGGGTCGGAAGCTCGATGCCGCGCCTGGCCATGGCCTCCAGCACGGCGGCCCCGTCGACCCGGGGCATGTCGAGGTCGAGCACCAGGGCCCGGTAGCCCGATCCCGGCGCATCGAGGGCGTCGAGCGCCTCGGCGCCGTCCTCGACCGCGTCCACCGAGAAGCCCGCCGCCTCGAGGGCCCGGCGGGCGAGATCGCGGACCACGGGCTCGTCCTCGGCGACGAGCACCCGCCCGGCACCGCGAGCCAGCGCGGGCAGGGGCTCCGGGTGCCGGCGCTCCACCGACGCCGCCAGGGGCCAGGTGATGCGAAAGCAGGTTCCCTCGCCGGGCTCGCTCTCCACCTCGATCCGGCCACCGTGGGACTCCACGATCCCGTACACGATGGCCAGCCCGAGGCCGGTGCCCCGGCCCAGCGGCTTGGTGGTGTAAAACGGCTCGAAGATCCGCAGACGCACCTCCTCGGGCATCCCCGCGCCGTCGTCCCGGATCCGGATCTCGGCCGTGTCGCCGGAAGCGCCCGGGGCGCGGCCCGCGGCCACCTCGATCCGCCCTCCTCCGGCGACGGCGTCCCGCGCGTTCAGCACGAGGTTGAGCACGACCCGCCGGAGCTGGGCGCGGTCGGCTGCGAGCGGCCCGAGCTCGGGATCGACCGCGAGCACGAGTTCGACACCCGGGGGAAGCTCCGGGCGGAGGCTCGCCTCGAGCTCCCGCAGCAGGCCGCCGAGATCCACCGCCTCGGGCTCGGGGGGCGTGCGCCGGGAGAAGTCGAGGAGATCCCTCGTGAGCTCGGCGCAGTGGAGCGCCGCTTTTTCGAGGTGGCCCACGAACTCACGAAGCGGGTCTCCAGCCGGAAGCTCCGCCGCGAGGAGCTCGGTGGTGCCGAGGATGGTGGTGAGCTGGTTGTTGAAGTCGTGCGCCACGCCTCCGGCGAGCATGCCGAGGGTCTGCATGCGTCGGGCGTGGGACTCCTGTTCGTCGCGCCGCCGTTCCTCCGTGAGGTCGCGCGCAACCCACACCCTCCCGCGCAGGTGCCCCCTCCCCGCGCGCACGGGCTGGGCTCCGACCTCGAGGTAGCGCCGACCCCGCTGCAGACGCAGGGTGAAGGGCGCAACGGCCTCCTCCCCGCCGAGCCGGAAGCCGCGAAGACGCTCCTCGAGGAGCGTTCTCGAGGTCGCATCGAGTGTCGGCGCGATTGCGTCCACCAGCTCGCGGCCCCGGGCCCCGATCCACCGCGCCGGATCGTCGGCTCCGCGGTCCACGAGCTCCAGGGCTCTGCGATTGAGGCGCACGATGCGGCCCTCGGCGTCCACCAGCGCGATGCCCAGGGGAACCGCGTCCACGAGAGTCTGCAGCTCGAGGGCGCGCTCCTCGCGCTCGGCCACCGAGCTCAGATGGGCCACGGCCAGGGCGATCTCGTTGCCGAGCGCCGCCACCAGGCGTTCGTCCTCGGGAGCGAAGGTGCGGTCTCGGCCGACGGCCGCCGCCAGGAGGCCCACGCACCGGTCGCCCACCCGCAGGGCCTGGATCAGCAGTTCGCCGAAACCGATCGCCCGAACCTCGGGGTGGACCCTGGGGTCGCGGGTGGCCTCCGGAACCCGCACCGGGCCGGAAGCGGCGAGGGCACGGGCGACGAGGGGGCGGGTCGCCTCCAGGCGACGCGTGCCCTCCGGCGCCCCGCCGAGGCTTCCGCTGTCGGCCAGGAGCTCGAAGGCGTTCCCGTCCCGGGTGGCGCGCCAGACGGCCACCGCGTCCAGCCCCGCCTCCGGTCCCGCGAAGGCGAGCACCGAGGCCATGACCTGCTCGGGCCGCCGCAGATCGGCGGCCGAGGAGGCCACCCGGTGCAGAAGCACGTGTTCGCGGAGCAGACGCGCCTCGCTCTGGCGAAGCCGTTCGCTCAGCGCCCCGATCTCGAGGAGCGCGACCGCGAGCGCCGCCGGGACCCAGCCCGCCAGGGTCATGAAATCCGCCGGCCCCTCCGGCCGAAGGAGGGTGTCGAGCAGCGTGAGGGGGGCGAGGATGCCCACGGCCACGGGCAGCAGCCGCTCCGCCCCCGGCGCCTCGGCCCGGGCCAGCCCCCGGTGGAGCTCCACCGCGGCCAGGAGGGCGACCGCCACCTCGAAGGGGCACTGCACCGCGAGCCCGGCGCGGGTCCCCCCGAACAGCACCGCGGCCGCCGCCAGCGCGGAGGTCGCGGCCGCCGCGGGAAGGAGCCACCGCGGCCGATCGCGACCGAGGTAGCTCCGGGCGCCGGCCAGGGTGCAGGCGAAGAAGAAGGAGCCCGGCACCCGGGCAAGCGCGGGACCGGCCGGTCCGA
>JALSIO010000023.1 GCA_026989995.1 Myxococcales bacterium | reverse complement strand
TCGTGGATCCGGAGGAAGCGGCCGTACCCGTCCCGCATCCCGAGCAGGAAACGGGCGACCCTCCGGGCGACCCCGACGAGATCCGGGTCGGGCAGCAGGCTCCCGGCCAGCGCCAGCCCGGACACGGCCAGGGCGTTCCAGCCGAGCACCACCTTGGGGTCGATGGCCGGCGGAACCCGGCCGTCCCGGGCGCGCAGGAGCGCCGCCCGCGCGCGGCGGAATCGCTCGGGTTCCACCTCCGGTCGCCGCCGCAGCACGCTGCCGCCTCCCTCGAGGTCTCCCCCCGGACGGACGCCGTAGGCCGCGCAGAAGGCCTCCGCCTCGGCGGGGGAGAGCACCGCGGCCACCTCCTCCGGTGTGAAGACGTAGTAGCGGCCCTCCTCTCCCTCGCTGTCCGCGTCCTGGCTCGCGGCGAAGGCGCCGCCGGGGCGCGCGAGCTCCCGATCGAGGTAGGCCACCGTCTCGCGCACGGCGGCTTCGAAGTCCGGCTCGCTCCGGTCGGAGAGGTTCCACGCCTCGGCCAGGATCGCGAGGATCTGCCCCTGGTCGTAGAGCATCTTCTCGAAATGGGGCACGCCCCAGGCTTCGTCGACGCAGTAGCGGTGGAAGCCCCCGCCGAGGTGGTCGCGGAGGCCACCGCGGCAGAAGGCGGCACAGGTGCGGAGCACGTGCTCCCGGGCGGCGCGTGCCTCCTCGACGGACAGAACCTCCGCGGCCCGCAGCAGGAGCTCGAGGTGGGGCACGGTCGGGAACTTGGGCGCGCCGCGGCTTCCCCCGTGGACCGGGTCGGCAAGGCGGAGCAGCGCCCGCGCGGCCCGGGCGAGCGCCTCCCGGCCCCTCGGGAGCCCGGTCGCCGGCCGCGGGAGGGCGACCTGTACGTTCCGGAGGCGGTCGGCGGCCTCCTCCACCTGGGCGCGGCGCTCGCGCCAGGACTCGTCCACCGCGAGCAGGAGCTGTCGGAAGGAGGGCAACCCGTGGCGCGGCTCCGGGGGGTAGTAGGTGCCGCCGTAGAAGGGGCGCCCGTCGGGAAGGCAGAAGACGGTGAGCGGCCACCCACCCTGGCCGGTGAGCCGCACCACCGCGTCCATGTAGATCTGGTCCACGTCGGGCCGCTCCTCGCGGTCCACCTTCACGCTCACGAAAAGCCGGTTCATGAGCGCGGCGGTCTCCGGATCCGAGAAGGACTCCCGTTCCATCACGTGGCACCAATGGCAGGCGCTGTAACCGATGGAGACGAGAAGCGGGCGGTCGAGCTCCCGGGCCCGGGCCAGGGCCTCCTCGCCCCACGGGTACCAGTCCACCGGGTTCCCGGCGTGCTGGCGCAGGTAGGCACTGGGCTCGCGGGCGAGGCGGCCCGTGGAGCCGGCGGGGTCGGGCGGAGGCGTGTGCACGGCGCGAGCCTAGCAGCCCGGCATGGCGGTGTTCGAACGGATGCACCATGGTCCCGGCCATGCTCGACGTGTGGCTCCGCGAGGGACGTGACCGCTCCGTGCGTCGCCGCCATCCGTGGGTGCTCTCCGGGTCGGTGGAGCGCGTGGTGGGGGAGGAGGAGGCGGGTGCCTTCACCGCCGTGCGTTCGGCCGCGGGGGAGGTCCTCGGGTACGGTCACTACGCGCCGGGCTCCGCGATTCGCGTGCGTCTGCTCCACTTCGGTCCCGAGGCCGAGGACGAGGCCGGGCTCCGCCGCCTGCTCGTCCGGGCCATCGCGCGCCGGGCGGAGCCCGGCGCGGCTCCGGACTCGGACGCCGTGCGGCTCGTCAACGCCGAGGGGGACGGCGTTCCGGGCCTCACCGTGGACCGCTACGCGGACGTGGTGGTGGCTCGGGTGGGAAGTGCGGGCATGGCGCGCAGGCTTTCCGTGGTGCGGGAGGTCCTCGAGTCGTGGAGCGGCGCCTCCCGGGGCGTGGTCCGCTCGGACGCGGTGGCGGCCCGGCGCGAGGGCTTCGGGCAGCTCCAGGGTGCGCTCTACGGAGCGCTTCCCGAGGAGCCGGTGACGATCCGCGAGGGCTCGCGTCTCTACCGCGTCGATACCGTCCACGGCCAGAAGACCGGCTTCTACCTCGACCAGCGCGAGAGCCGGGCCCGGGTCGTGGCCCTCGCCGCCGGGCGGCGGGTCCTCGACCTCTTCGCCTATACGGGCGGGTTCGGGGTGGCCGCGGCGGCGGGGCGGGCCCGCGAGGTGAGCGTGGTGGAGGAATCTCCCGCAGCGCTCGAGCTCGCCCGGGAGAACTTCAGGCGCAACGGCCTGGCCACCCCGGTGGAGTGGATCCGCGCGGACGCCTTCCGGTTCCTCCGCCGACACCCGGACCGGCGTTACGACCTGATCGTCGTCGATCCCCCGCCGCTCGCCCGCAGCCGCGGCGAGCTGCCCCGCGCGCTGCGCGCGGCCAAGGACCTGCTGCTCTACGCCTTCCGGGCGGGCGCCCCGGGGGCGCGCATCCTGGCCTTCAGCTGCTCGCACCACCTGGGGGCGGAGCTCCTCCGCAAGGTGGCCTTCGGCGCCTCCCTCGATGCCCGCCGGCCGGCGCGCGTCCTCGCGGAGCTCGGCGCACCGCCGGATCACCCGGTCTCGCTCGATCACCCCGAGGGCCGCTACCTGAGCGGACTGTTGCTCGAGCTGTGAGCGACCCGCCCCGCGATCTGGCTTCCGCCCTCGCGCTCCGGCTCGAGGGGATCCGCCTCCGGATCGAGGAGACGGGCGGCGAACTCGACCGCCTGGAGGTGCGGGCGCTCCTCGAGGGGGAGGGGAGCGCCCGGTCGGCCGCCGAGGCGGTGCTTGTGGAGCAGCTCGCCGCGCTTCCGAGCGGGCCGCAGGTTCCGGTGGAGGGCCTCGGGGAACTCGTCCTCCGCCTGCTTCGGCTGGGAACGAACCGGGGGGCCGTTGCCGAGCAGGCGGCCCGCCGCGTCGCATCCGCCCAGGCTCCCGACGGGGGCTTCGGGCCCCCGGCCGCGGAACCCGAGGCGCTTCGCCTCCGGCGCAGCGCCCACCTGACGGGCTGGCTGGCCTCCGGCCCCTTCGGGCGGCCCTCCGTCCTCCGGCGCGCCTCGTCGTTCCTGCTGCGGGCCTGGTCACCGGCCCGGCTGGCCGGCACCTCCGTGCGGGACCTCGCGGCGTGGGCCCACTTCTTCTCCCATCCCGCCGACGAGGAGGCGGTGGAGCAGGCCGACGCCGCGGTCGCGTGGTGCGGTCGTGAGCTCGAGCGGAGCTTTCGGGGAGGGCGCATCGACCCTGCCGGCGCGGCCCGGGTGCTGGCGGTCTGCGACGCCGTCGCACTCCCCGGCGGAGCGGTGCGGGCCGGGGATCTGCTGCGGATGCTCGCCGGAACGGCTCCCTCCCCTGGCGGAGTGGCGGAGGCGCTCGACGAGGCCTGGGCCATCGCGAGGCTCGCCGAGCTTCTCCATCTGCCGATCCGCCGCGCGGGAGCGGGGTAGGCGGGCTCAGGGCGCAGGGGGCGCGCGCAGCAGGTCCCGGAACCGCCGGATCCGGCGGGCGTTGGCCCCGAGGTCGCCCCGCCCGTCGCGGGATCTGGAGCGGATGTCGACCACGGATCCGCCGGGTGCGGGCCGGATGCGCACGGCGATGTCGTCGACGAAGCGGAACAGCGCCGAGGTGTCGTTGGCCTCGAGGATGCCGGCCTCGGGATCGCGGTACACGATCGTCCACCCGAGCGCCTCCGCGGTGGCCATCGCCCGGCGGAAGGCCTCTTCCGGCGGCGCGGGGAGCTCGATCGGTGCGAGATCGGGGTAGGCCGCGCGCTGGGCCTCGGCCACGGCACCGCCGGGATAGGACAGATCGCGGCCCCGGTTGGCGGCCTCCCGGGCCGCGTGGCGGAACTCCGGCGGGTCGGCCGGGTCGGTGGTGATGTCGTTGATGGCCGGCAGCCGCGCCGCCGGCAGCGCCACCACCAGCACCGAGAAGGCCACGACCGAGGAGGCGACGAGGCCCACCCAGGCCGCCTCCCGCCCCGTCGGGTCGGCACCGCCGCGGCTCCGGACGAGCCCGACCACCCCGAGGATCTGGCCGAGCGGTGCGAGCAGGAATCCGAGGCCGAAGATGCGGAACCCCGCGAAGGGCGAGGTGAATCCAAACCGCGCCGCGGCCACGCCGCCGACCGCGAGCAGCAGCGCGGCGACGCCGAGGGCGGCGGCAACTCGGGCCGTGAGGGATCGTCGCTGCACGTGCTTCCTCCGATGGGCCCGGAAAAGGTGGATAGCCCGGCTGCGGGCCGGGTGCACCCGGTCGGCCGCGGGCCCTGTGGTACCCTGGCCCCACTGTGCGCCGCGCCCGCCCTCGGTGCCCCGGCGGGGCGATGGGAGCCTCCAGATGCCGCTCCGGCTGCTCCTGATCGGCGCCGCCCTGCTTCTCCTCCCGGCAGGAGGGGGCTGCCGCCCGGGTGCGCCCGCGCTCGAGATCCTCGAGCCGCTTCCCGGTCCGCACCGGGTGCTGCTGCGGATCCGGGTCTCGGGGGGCCTGGCACCCGGCGGTCTCGCGGCCGAGCTCGACGGGGCGCCGGTGGCCGACCGGCTGGTGCCGACCTCGTACGGGTTCCGGGGAAGCGTGCCGGTGCAGGCGGGCACGGAGCACCGGCTCGTGGTCCGCGCACGCTTCGAATCGCCCGATCGGGGCGCGCCGCTCGAGCTGCGGGCGGAGCGGAGCTTCCGGATCCCGCCGCCCCTTCCCGCTCTTCGGGCTTCGGAGCCGGCCTTCGGCGCGGAGGGCGTGTCCCCCGACGCCTGGATCGTGCTCCACCTCGCGCGACCCGCGGAGCCGGACGCCCTCACGGGGCTCCGGCTGGCCTGTGCGGGAAGCCGCCTGCTCGAAGCCCGGGTGCCGCTTCGCGCCACCGCCCTCGACGACGGGCGCGTCGTGCTGGACCCGCTCCCGGCCCTCCCGCCCGGGGCCGGCTGCGTGCTCACCTGGGTGGGGCCGGTGGGGGGTGAGCACCTGCTCTTCTCCGTCGACCAGGCGCGGGAGGCGGTCCCCGTGCCCTACGACCGGCGGCTCGGCCGGCCGGCTCCGCTGCCCGACGACTTCTTCGCGGTGGAGGACGGCGAGACCATCACAGGACTCCGCCTCGCACCGGAGTTCCCCGGCATCGACCCGGCCGACCGCATCCTCTACGAGGTCCTGCTGCCCGAGGTGCGGGGGCTCGACGGTTGGAGCCCGATCGCGCCGATCGTGGTGCCGCTCCCCCTCGGCATCGACCCCGCGACCCTGCCGGCGACGCCCCTCGCCTCGCTCGATCCGGTGGCGAGCGTGGGCCTCTTCGACATCGACCCGGGGAGCCCGGGCTACGGCGAGCGGGTGCCGGTGCGGCTCATGCTGCGGGACGACACCACCTTCCGCGGGCTCCGGGAGGCGAGCCTGATCGTCTTCCCGTCGGTGCCGCTGCGTCCGGAAGGGCGCTACGGGCTCGTCGTGACCCGGCGCGTGCGGCTCGTGTCGGGTGCCCCCCTCGCCCCCTCGCCCTTCCTGGCGGCGGCCCTTGCCGCGCCGGTCCCCGGGGAGGATGCGGCCGTGGCCCGGGTGCGCGATCTCGTGGCCGAGGTCGCCGACGCCGTGGCGCACCACGCGGTGGTGCCGCTCGCGCGCGAGGACTTCGCCCTCGCGCTCCGGATCTCGGTCCGCTCCACCGACCGGCTCGCGGACGACCTCCTGGCGATCCGCCGCTCCCTCGCGGAACGGCCGCCCCCCGGGATCCACCTCGCCGCCTGCCGGCCCGACCCGGACCCCGATGTCGCGGCGATCGTGGAGGGAACGCTCGAGGCGCCCGACTGGCGCGACGAGACGGGCCTCCTGCGGCGGGATGCAGGGGGATCGCTGCTCACCGATCCCGCCGGAGTGGAGCTTCGCGAGCTTCCCTTCGTGCTCGCCCTTCCGGCCGCCGAAGGCGCCCCGGCTCCCCTGGTGATCTACCAGCACGGCAACCCCGGCAGCGCGGAGGCGGAGGTACCGGGCCAGGCCCGCGCTTCGCTCGCTGCAGCGGGCCTCGCCGTCGTCGGCATCACGGACGTGCTGAACCGCGAGCTCTCGCCGGGTGCGCCGGACCCGGACGCCGCCATCACCGCGCAGATCCTCGCCGTGTTCACCTCGCTGCTCGCCACGAGCGACGTGCTCGACGCCTGGGTCCAGACCAACGCCGACCAGCTCGCGCTGCTGCGGGCGGTCCCGGCGCTCGCCGAGGCCCTGGAGGAGGCGGGCACCTTCGGTGCGTGCACCCGGGGCCATCGGATCGACCCGGAGGCACCCGTCGGCTACCTCGGGATCAGCCAGGGCGCGAACCACGCCCCGGCGCTCCTCCCCTACGCCCCCGAGATCGGGGCCGCCGTGCTCGTGGCCGGGGGCGCGCGGCTCGCGGAGGTGCTGATGCACCAGCAGGCGGGCGTCTTCACCCGGGCGCTCGGCTCCTTCTTCCCGACCCTCGGGCCCACGGACATCTGGAGCGCGCTCTCGCTGTTCCAGCACGTCTTCGACGAGCAGGACGCGCACAACCACGCGCGCTTCGCGACGCGCGAGCCGATGGCGGTCCCCCTCTTCGGGGCTCCTCCGGATGCGCCCTGGTCCGAGGCGGTGCCGAGCGTGCTCGTGGTCGAGGGGCTCGACGACACCCTGGTTCCGAACCACGCCACCGAGTCGCTCGCCTGGGCGCTCGGCGCTCCCCACCTCGCGCCCCTGCAGCGGCCGGTGCCCTTCCTGCCCGTCGTCCACGGTCCCCTG
>JALSIO010000022.1 GCA_026989995.1 Myxococcales bacterium | reverse complement strand
CCATGCGGAGGGCACCGAACGCCGAGCGCTTGTCCGGGGGGAGGGGCGGGTCGAAGGTGATGTTCCCGGCCTGGAGTACGCCGAGGGGGAGCGCCACCACCGCCGCATCGGCTTCGAGGACGAGTCGGCCGGACTCGGCCGCGCCGCGGGGGCGTGGCAGGCGCGGGAGCAGTCTCCGCCTCCGACCCGCTCCACGTGGACGCGGACCCGCGGGTCCCCGAGCTCGACGGCACGCACGCGGTGGCCGAGGCGCACGTCGAGGGAGGCCGCGAGGCGGGTGATCGGATTGCCGCGAACCCCCTCGATCCAGTTCGCTCCCCCCTCCACCGGGGCGCCCAGGCTCCGGTCGGTGGCGATCCGCCCCCCCACCCGTTCGCGCGCCTCGAGGACGGTCACGGAGGCACCGCCGCGGGCGAGCTCGGCGGCGGCGGCGAGCCCGGAGATCCCCGCGCCGAGAACGAGCACCCGGGGGCCACCTGCCCGCGAGCTCCGGGGAAGAGCCGGCAGGAGGGCGCCGCCTGCAGCGGCGAGGCCGGATCGGAGGATCTGCCGGCGGCGCAGGAGGCGATGAGGGAGACCGGGGGCGGGGTCGGGCATCCCGAAGGCTCGGGGGGGAGGTGGACTGGCTGCGGCGCCCACCGGTCGGCGGCTGCTCCGCGCCCCGGTCGGCGGGACGGGCCCGGGGCTTGAGGCGGCGGCTCCGCCGGCTTGACCGGTCCCGGCTCAGCCGGCGTCGACGCGCTCCCGGGCGAGCGCCCGGGCGCGCTCCCAGAGCCGCGGTGCGGCGAGGTTCCGCGCGAGGTCCTCGAACCCGGGCCGCGGCCCCTGCCACCGCCACGCGTCGGGGCCACCCACGCCCGGGACCTCGCGGACGAGGGTCGCGAGGCTCCGGTAGAGCCGCGCCTCCTCCGCGCGCTCCTGCAGCACGGCCGCGAGCCGGGCGGCGGCCCGCGGCCGGGCCTCCCACCGGGCCGGATCCGCGGGGATGTCCTCGAGGTGGGGATGGTGCGAGAGGACCGCCGAGGCGCTGCGGGCGCCCCAGCCGGGGAGGCCGGGAATGCCGTCGGCGGCGTCCCCCACCAAGGCCAGGTAGTCGGGGATGGAAGCCGGGGCCACCCCGAACTTCGCGCGGACCCCGGCCTCGTCCCGGAGGATGCCCCGCACCCGGTCGAGCTGGACCACGCGGCTCCCCTCGACGCATTGCGCGAGGTCCTTGTCCGGCGTGCAGAGCAGGACCTGTTCCACGCGGGGGTCCGACGCGGCGCGTGCGGCGGCCGTGGCCAGGGCGTCGTCCGCTTCGAACTCGGCCATGGGCAGCACGGCCACGCCGAGCAGCTCGAGCGCCTCCTCGAGCGGCCCGAACTGCGCGAGGAGGGCGGGATCGATCCCCTCCCCGGTCTTGTAGCCGCAAAAGAGCTGGTTCCGGAACGATTCGATCACCCGGTCGGTGGCCACGGCCACGTGGGTCGCGCCCTCCTCGAGCAGGCGAAGCACGCTCCCGAGGACGCCGCGCACCGCCCCGATCTCGCGACCGGCGCCATCCCGGCGCCGGGGCAGCGCATGGTGGTGGCGGAAGAGCTCGAAGGTCCCGTCGACGAGGTGAACGCGCACCCGCGTCTCACTCGGTGCAGCGCACGGAGATCGGGGGTGTGCGGTCGCAGCGCATCCCCTCGGTGATCCCACGGCTCAGGATGGCGCAGGCGGTGGACTGGGCCTGGCGGACGGCGCCTTCGCGGTCCTCGGCGGCACCCTCCCGGCACGCGCGGCGGCCGTCGAACTCGACGCACACCTCGCAGCTCACCTGCATCTGCCCGAGGGTGGCGATCAAGAGCGCGGAGGCGAAGGCCAGGGCGAGCAGTGCGCCGATCGCGAGGCGGGTTCTCTGTCCCACGGGGCTCCCTCCGGAGCCGCTCCTGCGGCTCCTCACGTCGCGCCGCTCAGCTCCGGGACGGATCCCGGATGACGAGCAACCGGATCTCGGTCATGTCCTCGATGGCGAAGCGCACCCCTTCGCGCCCGAGGCCCGAGTCCTTCACGCCCCCGTAGGGCATGTGGTCGACCCGCCAGCTCGGCACGTCCCCGATCACCACACCCCCCACCTCGAGCTCGTCCCACGCCCGGAGCGCCCGGTAGAGATCCCGGGTGAAGACGCCCGCCTGGAGTCCATAGCGGCTGTCGTTCACCTGCGCGACCGCCTCCTCGAAGGTGCGGAAGCGCGAGAGCACCGCGACCGGCCCGAAGGCCTCCTCCGCGCAGACGGGCTCGTCGGGCGGGACCTCCTCGAGGAGCGTGGCCTCGAGGAGGGCCCCCTGCCGGCCTCCGCCGCAGAGCAGCCGGGCGCCGCGCGCCACCGCGCGCTCGATCCAGCCGTGGAGGCGCTCGGCCTCCTTCTCCGAGATCATCGGCCCGATGAAGGTCTGCTCGTCGCGAGGGTCTCCCGCGGGAAGGGCGCGGGTGCGCTCCACGAGCCGCTCCCGCAGCTCGTCGTAGACCGCCTCGTGGACGATGACCCGCTGAACGCTGATGCAGCTCTGCCCCGACTGGTAGAAGGCGCCGAAGACGATGCGCTCCACGGCGTCCGCGAGGTCGGCGTCCTCCGCCACCACGCAGGCGGCATTTCCGCCGAGCTCGAGCACGACCTTCTTCCTGCCGGCCCGGGCCTTGAGATCCCAGCCCACCGCCGGCGAGCCCGTGAAGGAGAGCAGCTTCAGCCGCTCGTCCGTCGTGAAGAGGTCCGCGCCGTCCCGACGGCAGGGCAGGATCGAGAAGGCACCGGGAGGGAGATCGGTCTCGCCGAGCACCTCGCCGATGATGAGGGCTCCGACGGGCGTGAGGCTGGCCGGCTTGAGCACGAAGGGGCAGCCGGCGGCGATGGCGGGGGCCACCTTGTGGGCCGCGAGGTTCAGCGGGAAGTTGAAGGGGCTGATGAAGGAGCAGGGGCCGATGGGGACCCGCTTCCACTGGCCCTGGTAGCCCCTCGCCCGGGGCCCGATCTCGAGGGGCATGACCTCGCCGAGGATCCGGACACTCTCCTCGGAGGCGATGCGGAAGGTGTCGATCAGGCGGGTCACCTCCCCGCGCGCGTCGCGGATGGGCTTTCCTGCCTCGATGCAGAGCACCGTGGCGAGCTCGTCGAAACGCTCGCGGAAGCGCCGCACACAGTGGTCGAGGACGGCCTGGCGCTCGTAGGGCCGCATCTCCCGCATGGGAGCCGCCGCCTCGACCGCGAGCCCGATGGCGCGGTCGATGGTGGCGGGGTCGGCGAGCGGGGTGCGAAAGGCCGGCTCGCCGCGGTACTTGTCGAGCACCACGAGGTCCCGGTTGGGGGCCTCCGGCTGCCCCCCGACGTAGAGAGGAAGATCCCGGTTCACCTGCTGCCCTCCCCCGGGCGGCGCCCGGCCGCACCCGTCCCCGTGGCGCCAGCGATCGGGCCGGAGCCGGCCGCTGCGCAGGCCGGATCCCGCCTCACAGGGTCTCCTGGATCGCGCCGAGGCGCTCGGTGAGCCGCTCGTTCTCCCGGTAGTCGATGGGGATCACCACGAGGCTCGGCCCCTCCGCCGCGAGCGCCCGCGCGAGCACGGCCCCGAGCTCGCGGCTTCGCTCCACCCGGTGGGCGCTCCAGCCGAAGGAGCGGGCCAGATCGAGCCAGTCGGGATTGTCGAAGCCGAGATCGGTGTGGTGCCCGAACTGCGTCTTCTGCTTCCACGCAATCAGCCCGTAGGCGAAGTCCTCGAAGAGGAGCACCGTGAGTTTCGCGTCGAGGCGCCGCGCGGTCTCCATCTCCTGCACGTTCATGAGCAGTCCCCCGTCGCCGGCCACGGCAACCACCTGGCGGTCCGGGTGGACGAGATGGGCGCCGATGGCCCCCGGGAGCGCGAAGCCCATCGAACAGAATCCGTTCGGGATCAGGCAGGTGTTCGGCTCGTGGCAGTGGTAGTGCCGGGCAACCCACATCTTGTGGGCGCCGACGTCCGAAAGGACGATGTCCTCCGGGCCCAGGGCCTGGCGGAGGTCGAAGAGGACCTTCTGGGGCCGGATCAGCCCGCTGGTGTCGTCGTCGCGGTGTCGGACGAGCTCCTCGAGCATGAGGCGGCGGACCTCGGCCTGGCCGGAGAGGTCGAAGGAGAGCGGCGGGGAGGCGTCGACGCGCTCGTTCAGCATCCAGAGGGCGTGCGCGAGATCGCTCACCACCTCGACCTCGGGGTGGTAGCGGGCGTCGATCTCGGCGGGCAGGAAATCGATGTGGACGATGCGCTTGTCCCCCCGTGGATTCCACAGCCGCGGGTGGTACTCCACCATGTCGTAGCCGAGCGTGATCACGAGGTCGGCCTCGTCCACGGCCCGGGCCGGATGGTCCCGCGCCTGCAGCCCGATCGTGAAAAGGCAGTAGGGCGCGTCCATGTCCACGGCACCCTTGGCCATGAAGGTGCTGACGACCCCGATGCCGGTCTTCTCACACAAGAGGCGGAGCTGGCGGCTCGCGCGGCGGCGGATGCAGCCGTTGCCGGCGATGATCACCGGGCGCCGGGCCCGCCGGATCTCTTCGAAGGCGAGGTCGACGACCTTGTCGTCGGCGACCGGGCGCCGAAAGCGGCGTACCTCGAGGGGGCGGGCGTCGGAGGGCTCGCGCGCCACGTCCTCGGGAAGCTCGATGTGGCAGGCGCCCGGCTTCTCGGTCCGGGCGATCCGCACCGCCTTGCGGACGATTTCCGGGATGCTGTCGGCGCGGAAGATGGTCTGGCTCCACTTGGTGACCGGACGGAACATGCCCACCACGTCCATGATCTGGTGGGATTCCTTGTGCAGCCGCGTGGACTCTCCCTGCCCCGTGATGGCGAGAAGGGGTGCGCGGTCCATGTTGGCGTCGGCGACGCCGGTGATCAGGTTGGTGGCCCCGGGACCGAGGGTCGCGAGGCAGGCAGCCGGGCTTCCGGTGAGCCTCCCGTGGGCTTCGGCCATGAACGCGGCGCCCTGCTCGTGGCGCGTGAGCACGAAGCGGATGCCCTGCGAGGCCTCGAGGGAGAGCATGAAGTCGGCGTTCTCCTCGCCGGGAACGCCGAAGACGACGTCGATGCCCTCGGTCTCGAGACAGCGGACGAGGAGGTCGCTGGCCTTCACGGGGAGCCTCCCCACCGAGCTTCCGGGTCGCCCCGGGCCGCGACCCGATCCCGCGGGCGGATGGCGGCGATCCGACCTTCCGGCTTCGGGGGGTGCCCCGATTGTCGACGAGCCGGCCGGGCGGGTCAAGCACGGACTCCTGCCCGCCGGAGGGATCACCGGAAGGCCGGCATCACCTTCTCGGCGAAGAGCCTCGCGGGCACCCGGATGTCGCGCCCGAAGAACTCGATCATGAAGCCCGTGCAGCCGAGGGCGCGGTGGGCCTCGATGCGCTCGATGACCCGCTCGGGCGGCCCCCAGATGCCGTGCTCCTCGAGGGCGGAACCGAGGTGCCCGCCGAAGATCCGCTGGGCCTTCTCGAGCGCCGCCCGCGAGGCGGCCTCGTCCTCCGCGATCACCACCGTGCACTGCTGCGAGATCTCGATCTCCTCGAAGGGGCGACCCACGGCCTCGCAGTGCCGGCGGAGCGCCTCCACCTTGCGAGCGAGCGCTCCCTGATGGATGGCGAGGTTGTTCCAGATGTCGGCGTGGCGCGCGGCGATCCGGAGGGTCACCCGCTCACCTCCGCCGCCGACCAGGATCGGGGGGCGGCGCAGCGGCTTGGGCTCGTGGATGGCCTCCCGGAGGTGGACGTGGCGCCCCGCGAAGGTGGTTCGTGCCTCCGCGAAGAGCGAGCGCAGCGCGACGAGGGTCTCCTCGAGCGCCCGGAGCCGCTCGCCGAGGGGTGGAAAGGGAAGGCCCAGGTTCTCGAACTCCGGCGCGAACCAGCCCCCGCCGAGCCCGACGATCACCCGACCTCCCGTGATGTGGTCGAGGGTGCTCACCTGCTTGGCGAGAACCGCCGGATTCCGGAAGAAGGGTGGGGTCACCAGGGTGCCGAGCTCCACCCGCCGGGTCAGGGCGCCCACGGCGGCGAGCTCCGTCCACGCCTCGAAGATGGGCAGCGTCGGGTTGGGTACGCCGTAGAGGTGATCGCAGACGAAGAGCGCGTCGTAGCCGAGCTCCTCGAGCTCGAGGGCGGCGTCGCGGGCCTCCTGCCATGTGCGCTTGATCTGCGGCAGGGTGACGGCGAAGCGAAGGGGGCGGGTCATGGCGTTCCTCCCATCGACCGGGCGCCGGGTTCCCGGCGAGCCGGTCCTCCCGGTCGGGCTTGCGCGACGAGGGGCTCAGCCGGCCGCAGGGGCATCGCCGGCCTCGGGCGAGGTGAACAGCTCATTCAGGGACTCCACCAGCAGCCTCTCCCGCAGCGGAACCGAAAGGGCGTTCAGCACCTCGTCGATCTCGGCCATGCGCCGGCGAGGCCGGTGCCGCGCACAGGCCATGGCCACCAGGTTCTGGAAGACCTCCTCGGTCAGGTCCTCGGGAGCGAGCTTTCCGAAGGCCTCCCGGATGCGGGGAGCGAGCTCGCGCGGGGGCAGCGCGCTGCGGGCGATCGCCCGGTAGCCGTCGTCCCCGATGAAGTGGAGCACCGCCCGGGCCGCCGCCACCGGGCCGGCGGACTTCGTGCTCTGCACGGTGGGATGGATCACGGTGTAGCCGGTCCAGTTCGAGCAGGCGGACATCTGGTACTTTCGGATCCGCTCGTCCCGGTAGAAGATGGTCGACGCGCCCTTGGCGGCCAAGGCGTACGCGTGCAGGTTCATGGAGATGGG